>JAFUJH010000016.1 GCA_017473775.1 Ruminococcus sp. | reverse complement strand
CTGTTCACAACAAAAAATACAACAACTTTCCTATGCGTCCGCTTGGTTGGAAGTCTCCTAAAGAATTTCTAGATCACTTCTTATCTACCGGCGAAGTTTTTTATTAAACTTTGTAACGCATCATTGACAAACCTACAATATCCCCACTATATTCTCTGTTTTTTCTATTGCATTTGTTTTTGAGTTGTGATATAATAAGCTTCGTGAATGCAAGCGATACTGCTTTCGTTTATATAATCGAGCGGCAGGCCCTGTACGATTGAGGCCTGTGAACCATGTCAGGCGGGGAACCGAGCAGCATTAAGCAGTTTTCTTGATGCGATATAGTCAGTCTGTCGTTCGCTTATGTAAATGACTGTATGCTTGCATTTTTTATATCTGCAGATAGAGGTGATTGTTTTGTCAGCATATCAGGTGCTTTACCGCAAATACAGACCCCGTACCTTCTCTGATGTTGTAGGTCAGCCACAGGTTACGGTTACCCTAAAAAATGAATTAAAAGCAGGCAGAATCAATCACGCCTACCTGTTCACAGGTACACGCGGCACAGGTAAGACCTCCTGTGCAAAGATTCTGTCAAAGGCTGTGAACTGTCTGAGACCCCACGATGGTGAGCCATGCTGTGAGTGCGAAATCTGCAAAGGCATAGACGCAGGCGAAATCTTCGATGTTATCGAGATGGACGCCGCATCCAACAGACGAATTGACGATATCAGAGAAATCTCTGAGAAGGTAACATATACTCCCGAGCGAGGCAAGTACCGTGTGTTCATTATTGACGAGGTGCATATGCTGACCACAGAGGCATTCAACGCTCTGCTGAAAACTCTGGAGGAGCCCCCTGCTCATGTGCTGTTTATACTTGCAACTACAGAGGTGCACAAGCTCCCTGCTACAATCCTGTCCCGTTGTCAGCGGTTTGATTTTCACCGAATTAATGCACAGGATATGGCGGCAAGGGTGAAATATGTAACCCAGTGCGAGGGTGCAAGCATTACTGACGAGGCGGCACTGCTTGTGGCGGTTATTGCCGACGGAGCAGTAAGAGATGCGCTGTCACTGCTTGACAGATGCTTGGCACTTTCAAGCAATGTGGATGCAGATACCGTACGCCGTGCGGCAGGACTTGCTCAGAAGGACTACCTCCTTGATTTAGCCTCCTCCTGTGTAAACAAGAACAGCGAGCGTGCTATCTCTATTCTGAACAGACTTTACAACGATTCAAAGGATATGGCCCGTCTTTGTGACGAGCTGATAAATCATTACCGCTCACTGATGCTTATCAAAACAGTGAGGAATCCCAGAGAGATGGTCATCCTCTCTGACGAGGAATATGATACAGCGTACGCTCAGGCTCAGATGCTGTCACTTGCAGATATTGTATACGCAATGGATGTGCTCCAGAGTGCATATGAGCGAATGGGCAAAGGCTCCGACAACAGAATTGAGCTGGAGATTGCCCTTGTTAAGCTCAGCGCTCCTGAGCTTGAAGCTTCTATAGAATCTCTGCTTGCTCGTATTTCTGCTCTTGAGAAGGCGGTAAAATGCGGAATTCCCTCATCCCCTGCCGGTCAGACTGCTTTACCTTCCCCTGCTGTTGCAGAGAAGCCTGCACCCGTTGCAGCGGAGCCAAAAGCTACACCTAAAGAACATGAAGTCGTGTCTTCTACTGCACACACTGAATCAGCTGAACCAAAGCCAACGGATGATACAGACTATGCAGACAAATCCGCTGATGTGACAGATACAACCCCGTCAGCACCGCCTGTAGCACCTAAGCCTCAGCCCTCTGCTGACACAGCACCTGCTCAGGCACCAAAGAAAAAATCCGCTGTGGATATGGACGCTATTATGCGTGAGGCTACTCCCCTGATGAGCTGGCCTGAGGTAGTTGCAAATCTGAAGCAGTATTCACGGGTTATTGCATCCTCCTTTGAGGGGACTACAGCCTATGTAAGCGGTGACTACCTGCTTATTGACTCAAGCACAGATATCCCCTTTAAGCTTCTCCAAAGCTCAGCTCAGCGTGATAACCTGAGAAAAGCAGTGCAGGAAATTACAGGCAAGCGTTACACACTGGGACCCTACAAAAGACCCGAGGAAACAACAGAGAAGGTTGACCCTCTTGACAGTCTTTTGGGCGACCTTAAAACAAGCGGTGTTGATGTAACCGAGGATTAATTCTTTTACGGAATATAAATTACAATAAATTTAGCAAGGAGTTTGATTAATATGAAAGCAAGATTACCCCAGGGTTATGGCTCAGGCGGAGCATCTAACCTTCAGCAGTTAGCAAGACAGGCTCAGAAGATGCAGGCTCAGATGGAGGCTGCTACAGAGGAGCTTGAGGCAAAAGAATATGAAGCTACCTCAGGCGGCGGCGCTGTTAAGGTTGTAGTATCAGGCAAGATGGAGGTTACCTCCATTGAGATTTCTCAGGATGTTGTAGACCCTGAGGATGTAGAGATGCTGTCTGACCTTGTTATGGCTGCTGTAAATGAGGCACTGCGTGCCGCACAGACAGACAAGGAGAAAACTATGGAGTCCATCTCCGGCGGTATGAGCGGTATGGGCATCCCAGGTCTGTTCTGATATGACAGGGTATAATATTCCGCCTCTGGCAAAGCTTATTGACAAATTCGAGAGTCTGCCCGGTATTGGCAGTAAGACCGCACAGCGTCTTGCCTACCATGTACTGCATATGACTCCTGATCAGGCAAAGGACTTTGCCACAGCAATCACTGATGCTCACGATAAAATAAGATACTGTGCCAAGTGCTGTAACTTCTCTGACGAGGAGCTGTGCCCTATCTGCCGCAATAAGGCAAGGGACAACACCGTTATCTGTGTTGTAGAATCTCCCAGAGACGCAATGGCTATGGAGTCAACCCGTGAATTTCAGGGTACTTACCATGTGCTTCACGGAGCAATCTCCCCTCTTAACAACATCGGTCCTGACCAGCTTTACATCAAAGAGCTTCTGAGCAGGCTGCAGGACGGCACTGTGACAGAGGTTATTATGGCAACAAACCCCACTGTTGAGGGTGACGCAACGGCGATGTATATATCCCGTCTGCTGAAGCCTCTGGGTATTAAGACAACCCGACTTGCCTACGGCATACCTGTAGGCGGTGACCTTGAATATGCGGACGAGGTAACCCTTGCCCGTGCGTTGGAAGGCAGGAGTGAACTGTGAAAACAGAAAAAAGAGTGATAGCTCAGAATAAAAAAGCTTACCATGATTATTTTATAGAAGAAACCTACGAGGCAGGTATTGAGCTGTTTGGCACAGAGGTCAAGTCAATCCGACAAGGAAAGCTTAATCTGAAGGATAGCTGGTGCTCTGTGGTTGAGGGTGAGATGTTCGTCAACGGTATGCATGTGAGCCCCTACGAGCAGGGTAACATCTTCAACCGCGACCCTATGCGTGTGAGGAAGCTCCTGCTTCACAAGCGTGAGATTATCAAGCTTTTTTCACTGGTTAAACAGGATGGCTACTCCCTCATCCCCCTTTCTGTGTACTTTATTGGCAGTAAGGTTAAGGTTGAAGTAGGTCTGTGCAAGGGTAAGAAACTCCACGACAAGCGTGCAACGGATGCAGAACGCTCAGCAAAAAGAGAAATTGAGCGTGCTATGAAGGACAGACAGCACGATTGATAATCCGCCAAATGTATTATTTTGTGACTTTTTGTTAACAGAAAGTTTACTTGATTTTTTCTTTTATTTGCGTATAATGTTCTTAAAGGAACATAAAATATGGAGGTAAAACATATGAAATGTACTAATTGCGGAAACGACATTGCAAACGAATGCACCTTTTGTCCCGAGTGCGGAACAGGCATAAACAATGCAACACAGGCTGATGCTGCTCAAGAGGCAAAAACAGAAACTGTAGAAACACAGTCACCTGTAGTTACTCCCGTAGCAGCTCCTGCTAAATCAGAGATTACAGAAGATACACTTCCTGCTAAATTCAAGCCTATGGGTGCTTGGAGTTACTTCGGACATTCAATTCTTTTCTCTATTCCCCTTGTTGGCCTTATCTTTCTGATTGTTTTTGCAACAGGCGGAACAAGAAACATCAACAAGAGAAATTATGCTCGCTCCTACTTCTGCGGACTTGCAATTTTTGCTGTGATTGCCATTGTAGTGGTAGTACTTCTCCTTGTATTCGGAGCAGCTACAGGTGTCGGCACAAGTCTGGACAGCATTGCAAACTCTGTCTATTAATTAAAATTAAATATACTTTGAGCCTGAGTAAACACCCAGGCTTCTTACGGGGGCGCAATGGTTTCGACGGGGATTGCGAACTTTAGTAAGCGGGTAGTGGCGCGGATCCACTTTAAAAGACGCAAACTTAAAACAAACGACAACAATAAAGTCGCTTTAGCAGCTTAATGCTGCTCGTCTGACCGGAGAGCACCGCGGCTTCGGATCAGGCGTCGATCAGCGGTAAAGGTGAACAGAGGGGTGTGCTCTGACCTCTGTCATCAATCAAGAGCTGCTCTTAGCATAATCCCGTTGTCGGGAGTGTGCATAAGCTAAGATTAATACGACAACTACACCCGTAGAAAGCTTTGGCAAGTGGTTTTCGGACAGGAGTTCGATTCTCCTCGCCTCCACCAAGAAAAAGACCAAGTCATTTGACTTGGTCTTTTTCAATGAAATTCGCCTTACGGCGAATGAAATAGCTTCGCTATGAAATATGCTGACGCATATGAAATATTTGCTCCGCAAATGTTAAGGGCGAATTTTATTTCACTTTCTGCGTAGCAGAAAATTTCATAATGACCAATGGGCATTATTTCATATTTGTCAACGACAAATATTTCGTTAAAAAAATTCAAAAAACTCTCAATTCCATATACAATCGAGAGTTTTTCTACAAGCTGAGAGGTATCGTAACATAATTACGATACCTCTGTTTATTATATATCATTTTGTTATTTGAGATTTATTTTCTGAATCTGGCGGCGTATCCGCAACGGCGGCAGAGGGGCTCTGTGACATTACGGGTCTGGAAGGATTTTTTGAGAGACTCGGCACAAGGGCTTGAAAGGATATCCGCAAGGTCAGACTCAAATATATTGCCAAGAGCTATATCCCCTTCTGCGTCCAGACAACAAGGCACTACTGTGCCGTCGCAAAGGACTCCCACCTGGTCGCGGAGTCCGTAACAAGAGTGGTTACTGCCGAAGTCCTCGGCATTCATATCGGGCCAGTCAAAAAGCTGTCCCCACTCAAGGAATATATACTCCTCCAGCTTGAAGCCTGAATAAAGCTCCTTCCACTCTGTGCTGAAGTATGCATGCATCTTCTCTAAAATCTGTGTGTTCATTGCATCCGCTCCGCCTTTGTTCCAAAGACGCATTACTGCTACTACTCCCCTTTTCTGTGCCTTACGACAAAATTCAAAGCACATTGCAAGGTAATCGTCAAGAGTCATTCCGATAGAATTCACTTCATAGCAATGTAGGGATATGCTGACCTTGTGGAGAGCTTTGGAATCAAGAAGCAACTTAGACTTTTCTGACAGTAATGTGCCGTTGGTGGTGATGTTCACCTTAAAGCCTAACTCCTGTGAGATTGCAAAAAACTCCGACAAATCGGGATGAAGCAGTGGCTCACCCAAAAGGTGAAAGTACAGATATTCTGCAAAGGGACGCAGACGCCTTGCGGCAATTTTAAATTCTTCTGTAGAAATAAACCTTGGCTGACGCTCTGTTCCGTGACAAAAGCTGCAGGACAGGTTACACAGGTTTGTTATCTCAAGATATGCTTTCTTCGCCATAAGGTGCCTCCTTTGCAACAAGATATTTAACAGTATATCACATTATTTATAAATTGGAAAGTGACAACTTTATTACTGTTCATATGCTGTTATTTTTGCAATACTCCAATTTTATCGTTTTATTATAGTAAAGTATTGAATCTTTTGGTGAAATATGGTATATTATTATTTATTCATAAAAATGAGGAGGTTTGTTTATGACAACAAACAACATCGTTATCATCATGACTATAGTTGTTTATCTTCTGGCAATGATTCTGATTGGTCTTGCCTGCTCAAAGAAGAATAAAAACTCCGATGATTTCTATCTGGGAGGCAGAAAGCTGGGTCCCCTTGTAACTGCTATGAGCGCTGAAGCATCCGATATGAGTGGTTGGCTGCTTATGGGTTTGCCTGCGGTGGCACTTATGACAGGCTTGCCTGAGGCTACCTGGACAGCAATAGGTCTGGCTGTAGGTACATATCTGAACTGGCTCTTTGTCGCAAAGAAGCTCCGTATCTATTCACAGAAGATTGACGCCTTTACACTGCCTGAATTTTTCTCTAAGAGATTTGGTGACAAGGCTCACATCATCACAGCAATATCTGCGATTTTTATTGTAGTTTTCTTTGTTCCCTACACTGCATCCGGCTTCGCTGCTTGTGGTAAGCTGTTCTCATCCCTGTTTGGTATGGACTATCTGACAGCTATGATTATCAGCGCCGCTGTAATTGTTATCTACTGCACACTGGGCGGATTCCTTGCGGCGTCAACCACCGACTTTATCCAGAGTATTATTATGACAATAGCTCTGGTGGTAGTGCTTGGATTCAGCGAAGGCATTATGCATGGTTTTGACAATATATTTGCGAATGTTGCAAGTCTCACAGGATATATGGACCTTTTCAAGGGCTTTAATGTAGCAACAGGAGAAACAATGAGCTACGGTGCACTGCCTGTAGCATCTACGCTTGCGTGGGGTCTGGGATACTTCGGTATGCCCCACATCCTGCTCCGCTTTATGGCTATTGAGGACGAGAACAAGCTGAAGCTCTCCCGCCGTGTTGCTTCTGTATGGGTTGTTATCTCTATGGGTGTTGCAGTGCTTATCGGTATTGCAGGCTACTCACTTATGAATAGCGGAATTCTGCCTGCTTATGAGAGTGCTACAGCTGCAGAGACTATCATTGTTGATATATCAAAGGTTATCAGCCAGTACGGATATATTCCTGCTTTTGTGGCAGGTGTCATTCTTGCAGGTATTCTGGCATCCACAATGTCAACTGCTGACTCTCAGCTGCTTGCGGCGGCTTCCAGTGTATCTCAGGACCTTATTCAGGATACTTTCCGCGTAAAGCTTTCTGAGAAGGCATCACTGTGGATAGCCCGTGTCTCTGTTGTACTAATTTCTGTAGTTGCAGCTATCATGGCAAGCGACCCCGACAGCTCTGTATTCCAGATTGTTTCCTTTGCATGGGCAGGCTTCGGTGCTGTGTTCGGACCTGTAATGCTCTTTGCACTGTTCTGGAAGCGTGCCAACAAGTGGGGTGCACTGGCAGGTATGCTGGCAGGAGGCATCACAGTACTTGTGTGGAAGCTGGTTATCAGAAAGTTCTTTGCAGGTACTGTGCTTGACTTCTATGAGCTTCTGCCTGCATTTGTAATTGCTTGCGTAGCAATTGTTGTTGTCAGCCTGCTGACAAAAGCTCCCGAGAAGGAAATCACAGATACCTTTGAGGCAGTAAAAACAAAATAAGCTAACATAAAGATAAAAGACAGGTTTCTTAATGAAGCCTGTCTTTTTGTTTATACTATGTTATCAGCCACAAGTAATGCTGAGTGTGGTGGCGGTTTTGCCGTCTTCCTTAACAACGCCTATCTCCATACCATTATCAACTATGCGTTTGCGGATGGAAAGAACCTCGCCTTCGTAGCACTGTGCGCGATAGGCAACCTCAAGGGATGTAATGTTCATTGACTCAAGCTCACTGCAGGAGAAAGCACTGAGCACAGCCCTGATGTATGCTACATTGTTCATATGCTGGCTGACATCTATATCACGGGAGGTAACGATATAACTCAGAATCTCCTCGCAATCTGTAAAGTCAGTGCCAATTCTGCTGAAGGGCTCAGGGCAGACAACATCCTCAAGATGCTCAAGTCCCTGTGGATAAATCTCTGCTGACTTTTTAGGTCTGCCTGTGGATGAATCGAGGATAGTCCACTCAGTCTTACCCTCCACGATAACCTGATTGTTATCCGCAATAGTGTAATATCTGTTGCAACGTATGTTGCCGGGCTTCTCAGGCCAAGAGGAAACGGTCACATTCTGAAGCATATGAGGTCGACTTGTAAACTGAATCCTTGACTTTGCCGCAACCCAAAAGCAACCCTTAGCCGCTAAATCGTCCATACCGAGGTTGATAGAGG
Source organism: Ruminococcus sp. (assembly GCA_017473775.1). GTDB lineage: Bacteria > Bacillota > Clostridia > Oscillospirales > Acutalibacteraceae > Ruminococcoides. Next base: position 1,182 of record JAFUJH010000016.1, on the reverse strand, counting down.
ATCCGTGCTCGGTAGCCATATCCATAAACAAATCAAATATGCCTGCTATACTGAGTGTGCCTTTATTATCGCAGGAGCTGACAGGCACTTTGTAGTCTTTTATGAGTATATTTTCCATAATAAATCTCCCTTTGAATTACTGTGTATATTGTAGCACAAAACAGACAACACAACAAGTGTGCAACTGTTAATTTTATGAAAATAAAGTCATATAAAAAACTAAGGCTTACAATTAAATAAGCCTTAGTTAATCAGGAATGTAATTTATAATATCAGAAACATTACAATTGAGTATTCTGCAAAAATCATCAAGCTTTGCGGTGGTAATACCCTTTCCTTTTTTAATACGGTCAATAGTCGCACTGCTGATATTAAAACGCGTAATCAAAGTATAAGTAGTCATGTTTCGTTGCTTTAGCGTTTGCCAAAACGGATCATAACTTATCAATAACAGCACCACCTTTAATAAAAGGATAAAGTGAAATTTTATTATTGACAATAGTCATAATTATGACTACAATTAATACAAGCAATAATCATATTTCAGAGAGGAGAACACCTATGAAAAAATTTATTTCAATACTCATTATTGCCACCCTTGCCTTGTCCTTTGCTCTGTTTACAACAGGATGCACCGACTTTGCTGACACAGACACTGATAATCAGGCAACTGTATCTGCTGAAAGCAACAAAAAAGAGACTGTAGCAAAAGAAACCGTAGCAAAAGCCGAGGAAAGTTCCAATAAACTCGGTGACTACACCGTTGATATTGAAGGTTGCAGACTTTCAACTGACTACCAAGGAAAAGATGTAGTAATTGTAAAGTATTTATTTACAAATGTAAGTGACGACGAACCTGCCGCTTTCTTTGTTTCTTTGGATGCTCAGGTTTATCAGGACGGTGTCGGTCTGAACGAAGCTTATTTCCTTGACGATAGCGCAAACTACAGCAGTGACAACAGCACTAAAGAAATTAAGAAAGGTGCATCAATAGAGGTTGAGGTTGCCTATGAACTTAACGACAGCACCACAGATATTGAAGTTGAAGTACAAGAATATTTCAGTTTTGACGATGCAGTAGTTGCAAAAACATTCTCACTTCAGTAATATTTTATCCTAAAAAGAGTCACCTTATTGGTGGCTCTTTTGTTATGTGGGTTGTTTTCGGGCGGTCGCAGACCG
>JAFUJH010000015.1 GCA_017473775.1 Ruminococcus sp. | reverse complement strand
ATAATAAGAGATACTTTTTTCATAGGCACTATCATAATGAATAAACCTCCTTTTCGGAAGCCACAGCATTACGAAGGGCTATCTTTCGTTTTGATATTTTTGAACGCACTACGGCACTAACCTGTTGGTCTGCCATATAAATCGATATTTTTTTGATATTTTCCTCGGTTTCGGGGATTTTAACCTTTTCAAACAGGTTAACTCTTTGAGAAGTTGAAAGCAATTCAATCTCTAATAGTCTGACCTGTTCATCTAACACTTCCGCCTCTAAATCAAGGGACATTGCCTTTTCCATATGGTTTGCGGCGATATCCACCCAAAGAGGTGTTTCGTAAAGATCATAATCTCCTCTTTTAAAATCCGCGCCCTCAAACGTAGGAATATCAACGCCTGCAATATTTCCTTTTCCTTTGCGAATATTGCTGACGGTTATAATTCCTTTTGGGAAGGCATCCATTTCGCTAAAAACAGCGATCCATTCACGAAAGCCGAATTCAAGATTTTCTCGTTCTTTTCTCACAGCCTTTGCCTTGGCTTCAATTGTACGGATTTCCGATTGGAGTTGTTGCTTTTTCAGTGTCAGAGTAGGCAAATATCTGCGGTACATTTTAAGTGCGTCCTTTTGTACCTTCAACTCGTTTTTAGTTAGTTTGATTTTTGCCAAAACTACAGACCTCCTTAACCTTTAGGCCAAAATTCATCAGTAAGGTCTGATTTGATTCCGGTTTCGTCCTTTTCGAAGCAATCAGCTAAAATCTCCCATCCCAAATCAAGTGCATCTTCAAGCATAAGATTAACCGACAGCGACATTAGCTTGCTTTCAAAAAGCTCACCGTATTTCAGCAATTTTTCGTCCCAACGGCTCATAGAAAAGCCCATGTTTTTCTTTTCAAGCGTTTCCTTGTAAGAAGAATAAAGGCGAATCATCGCATCCATGAGCGCTCGATGGTCTTTTCGTGTTTTACCGTTTACGTTTTGTTTTAGTCTGGAAAGAGAACCGAACGGCTCTATACGACCGCCTTTAAGGTAATACTGACCTTCGGTAATATATCCCGTATTGTCTGGGACGGGATGGGTTACATCATCACCGGGCATTGTGGTAACGGCTAAAACGGTAACAGAACCCGAATCAGCAAAGTCAACCGCCTTTTCGTAACGGGCTGCGAGCTGAGAATACAGATCGCCGGGATATCCACGGTTGGAAGGAACCTGTTCCTGCGTAATAGCAATTTCCTTCATAGCATCAGCAAAGTTGGTCATATCGGTAAGGAGCACCAATACGTCTTTATTCTGAAGTGCAAATTGCTCTGCAACCGCCAATACCATATCGGGAATCATCATACACTCAACGGTAGGATCGGAAGCAGTATGAATAAACATAACGGTTTTACTGAGTGCTCCGCCCTTGGAAAGCACATCCTTGAAATACAGGAAATCATCATATTTAAGACCCATGCCACCAAGAACGATTACGTCGGCTTCTGCCTGCATTGCAATTCGGGCAAGAAGTTGATTGTACGGCTCACCCGAAATAGAGAAAATAGGCAACTTTTGAGAAACAACCAAGGTGTTGAACATATCAATCATAGGAATGTTAGTTCTCATCATTCGGTTGGCAAGAATACGTTTCGTGGGATTAACAGAGGGACCGCCGATAGATTTCATATTATCGTTAAGTGCAGGGCCTTTATCTCTCGGCTCACCAGAGCCGTTAAATATACGACCCAATAAATCTTCACTGAAAGATACTCGCATTTCGTGACCGAGGAAACGAACTTCATCTCCTGTAGAAACGCCCTGACCGCCGGCAAAAACCTGCAGAGAAACAATATCCCCCTCAATTTTATTAACCTGAGCCAAGGACTTGCCAAAGCGTGTGTTGATCTGTGCCAATTCCTTATACTTAACATCATTTGCTCGGACAGTGATAACGTTACCGGTAATGGATTCTATTCGATTATATACTTTATTCACTCTCATTCACCGTCCTTTAATAATTTTTCGGCAGGTGCGGCTAATTTGCCGTCACCCTTGCGATACAATTCATCGATCTCAGATTCTGCTTTTTTAAACGATTCGCTCTCAAACTCGGTGTAATTCCAGTCGATGAATTTCTGGCGCATACGGTTAAAGAAGCCTCGCGCATCATCTTTATTTTGAAGAGCATAATTACTACCTAAAATATGCACGAGTTTATCGGTAACATAGCGTTGACGCTGTTTCCCGCAGTTTGCCTCAACCAAATCAAAGGAGTTCTGCTGCAGATAAACAGCATCGAGCATTTCAGATTTTAAATAGGTAATGTAATCAGAAAGAGTAGTACCTTCTTCACCGACAACCTTCATCATTGAGCCGATCTCGTCACCGTGATGAAGAATGTCTTTACAAAATTCCAATTTTTCGCCGTCAATAACGCTGTTATATTTTGACCAAGAGATAAGCGGATCAATGGCAGGATATTTTCTTGCATCCGAACGTTCACGGGAAAGACCGTGGAATGCACCTACAACCTTTAAAGTCGCCTGTGTTACGGGTTCCTCAAAGTTGCCGCCTGCAGGGGATACAGTACCGCCAATGGTAACGGAACCGGTACTGCCATCGGGGAGACGAACACAACCTGCTCTTTCGTAAAATGCCGCAATATAGGATTCCAAGTATGCAGGGAAAGCCTCTTCACCGGGGATTTCTTCAAGTCTGCCCGACATTTCACGCATCGCCTGTGCCCAGCGAGATGTTGAGTCTGCCAACATAAGAACATCAAGTCCCATTTGGCGATAGTACTCAGCAAGTGTTACCGCAGTATAAACCGAAGCTTCACGGGAGGCAACGGGCATAGAGGAAGTATTACATATAATGATAGTGCGTTCCATAAGTGAACGGCCGGTTTTAGGATCGGTCAGTTCAGGGAACTCCGTAAGTGTTTCAACAACTTCACCAGCACGCTCACCGCAAGCTGCAATAATAACAATGTCAACATCTGCGTATTTCGATGTGGTATGCTGTAGTACCGTTTTACCTGCACCGAACGGTCCGGGAGTGCAATAGGTTCCGCCTTTTGCTACGGGGAAGAAAGAGTCAATAAGTCGCACCTTGGTTTCCATCGTTTCAACAGGTGCCAATCTCTCGCTATAACATTTTACTGCACGTTTAACAGGCCACTTGAAACTCATAGATACGGGAATTTCACGGCCACGCTCATCAGTTAGAATTGCAATTGTTTCTTTTACGGTGTATTCTCCATGTTCAGCAACGAATTTTACTGTATAGTTTCCAAGCAGATAAAAGGGTACAAAAATTTTATGTGTAAACGGGCCTTCGGGAACCGTTCCGATATATTTGCCTGCACGAACAATGTCGCCTACTTTAGCGGTCGGTGTAAACTCCCATTTCTTTTCCAAATTCAGTCCGTCTGCGTAAATTCCTCTTTCCAAAAACCAGCCTGCCTGCTCTGCTAAAACAGGAAGCGGATTTTGAAGTCCGTCATAGATCTGGCCGAGCAATCCGGGGCCGAGCTCTGCCGAGAGCATATCTCCCGTAAATTCAACCATATCCCCGCATTGAATACCATCAGTCATTTCATAAACCTGCACTTGAGCAATGTTGCCTTTTATACGGATAACCTCGCTTTTAAGAGCGGTATCACCCACAAAAACATAGCATATTTCGTTCATAGAAACGTTGCCGTCAAATTCTACCGACACTAAGTTACCGTTTATGCTTACTACCTTTCCTTTATTTTCGGTCATTGTTTTGCCTCCAACCTATCTCCGTTTAAAATGGAGTCGTATATATTTTTGTATGCTTTTTCTCCGCTCTTTGTATCAAACTGCCTTATGCGAAGAAGCAATTTAAATTTTAGTCCGTAATAGAAAATATAATCCTCCGAAAAACTATCCATAGGCCGTAACGCTTCTAAGATTTCCAAGCGGTAACGGTTTAGATATTTTTCTGCTTCCATTGGATTTTCAATTTCTATTGCCTCACTTGCTGCCTTGATATACTCCACAGGAAAAATCCTGTTTTCCGTATTGAATGGTTTCTTCATTTTCTCTGCCCGAACTTTACCGAGAGCAAATCGAAGGTTTCGCTCGCTTTCGTTCCAGGCATCAATCAATGCAGAGCCAGAGTTCTCGCTGTTTTTGGGAGGTGATAGGGTAAGCTTACTCAGCATTTCCTGCGCTCTTTTTCCTAAAAAACGGTTGCAAAGCTCTGCAAATCGTTCTTCGGTAATCGGAAGGGGAGTATTTTCACTTATCCCATCCAAAGACGGCAACTGCGATATTAAATAATATTCAGCCATAGTTATTACTTCGCCTCTTTCAAAAGCTCGGTAACCTTAGGGCTAAGATAATTTGAAAGCATATCCACAACTGCCTCTGCCGAATAATCGTAATATGCGCTGCCGTCATTGACAGCGATGCGGAATCCACCGTCAAAATTATCATTCGCCTTCAAAGTGATACCCTTTAACATTTTTTCTTTAAGAACTGCCAGTAAGGTTTCTTCCAACTTATTAAGGTCTTGAGTATTCAAAATTACTGCGATATCTTCTGCATCCGGCTTGTTTGCCCAATTTTCAACAATGCTAATAATCAGCCCTTTGAATGCATCCGATGAATATACAGCAGTAACATTTTCGCTAACGATAGCATTAAGCTCTCTCGTTACACTTTCTCTGAAAGAAATAAGCAGATTGCGACCCGCCTGACGAATAGCATCCTCGCTTGATTTCGTCATTCTCTCAGTTTCAGTTTTTGCACCGGATAAGATTTTATCTGCCTGTGCCTGTGCATCAGCAATAATCTTTTCGGCATCTGACTTTGCCGCCTCAACGATAGCCTTGGCTTCTGCTTCAGCGGTTTCAACACCATCCTTCTTAATCTGCTCAATAAGCTCCTGAAGTTGAACTTCCATAATTCTATCTCCTTTTATATTTAGTCAATTTTACTGCTAAAAAACAAAATGGATCCAGCTTCCTCTGCAGACAGCTGGATCCATTAATGCAATCATAATTATTCGATTTTATAAGAGTATAGCACACTTTTATCCTTTCGTCAAGACCTTAGAAGGATAAAGACACAAAAAACTCAATTTCAATTATGACTTTTGAGAGTTACCCCAAAAGTACAAGTATGCGTGAACCAAATTATGAGCAAAGTGAAAAATACAGTATAGCCAATGACGACTATACTGTATTTTCTGTCATCCCACTCGGTTTGCGTAATACTCCGTTAAGGATAACACGCTTTTCTGCAAGGTGTTTTTTATCCTAATATGAATCTACGAAATGAGTCAGAGGCAAAAAACATCCGTAACAGAAACTGTTTTTTGTGTTATTTACCAAAAACCATAGGGTGGTTTTTGTAGTAAAGGTAGAATCTTCCGTTTTTATTTGCTTATCTGCATTTTATATAGTAAAATTAAACTAAGAATATTTCTTTTTAGGAGGTTTTTACATGAACCTGAAGAAAAGTTTAAGTATACTGCTTGCTATCTGCACCGTATTCTCTGTATTTGCTTGCGTACCTTTCACTGCGTTTTCGGCTCAGACAGAGGTTGCAGATACAGGGGCCGGAATGTACGGTCTGGTAGACGATATCCAGCAGGGACAGATACTCCAGTGCTGGAACTGGTCATATCAGAACATCGCGGCTAATATGAGTCTGATTGCTCAGCAGGGCTTCTCTGCTATTCAGACCTCACCTGTTCAGGCAACAAAGGAAACAACCAAAGAAAGCTACAATACTGTTATGAATTCCTCCTCGGTTTTATATCAGCCTATAGCTTTAAGTATGGAAACCAAGGACTATAATGCTCTGGGAACAAAGTCGGATTTTGCTTATATGTGCGAAACTGCACACAAGTACGGAGTCAAGGTTATTGTTGATGTTGTTTTAAACCACATGGCTACAGGTGGGGCAAGCAACACAATTCATTCTGATGTTACTGCTGAACTGAGGGATAACGCCGATTGCTGGCACAGTGTTACTAATAATATAGCTGATTCTGATGACCGTTACGAGCTTACTCATTATTGTTTATCGGGTGCTCCTGACCTGAACACAGGCAATGCAACGGTTCAGACATACTGCACAAACCTTCTTAAAGAGGCTATCGAGGCAGGCGCAGACGGCTTCCGCTTTGATTCTGCCAAGAACATCGAAACCGACTGGGATGCAACAGGCACAAGCTCTGACTTCTGGAGCAAAGTTCTGGGGGATGCAACCGCTTTTGCACAGGAAACCCGCGGAATTACCCCTTACTATTATGGTGAGATTCTGAATTCTCCCGGCGGGGGACTGAGCATTGAGGCATATACAAGATATATGAGCGTTACAGACAACGCTTCTTCTGATACTATCAGAAACGGTATCCAGAGCGGTAATGCCTCTGCCGCAATAACAAGTGCTATCAGCAACGGTGCCGCAAACAACAAGGCTGTTCAGTGGACAGAGTCCCACAATGATTACAAGAACTTCATCACTCGCAGTGTGAGTGATGAGAACATCAATAAGACATGGGCTATTATCGGTGCCCGTAATGAGGTCTGCGGTCTGTACCTTGCCCGTCCTGCGGATATGAGCACAACTATGATGGGTGCAGCAGACCATACTTCATGGAGACTTCCTGCTGTAAAGGCTGTCAATAACTTCAAAAACCACTTTGCAGGTCAGGAAGAATACTTTTCTTCTTATAGCAACTTTGCTTGTGTAGAGCGCGGTACATCGGGTATGGTTATCGTAAACACAAGCGGTACAAACAGCAGTGTTTCAGGTGTTCCTGTTCACAAAATGGCGGCAGGCACATACAAGGATGCTATCACAGGTAACATCTTTACTGTACAGAGCGGCTCTGTTTCAGGTGAAATTGGTGACACAGGTATTGCGGTAATCTACGATGTAGATAACAGCGGTACCTTCACAAAGGGCGATGTAACAGATGTTGCAATTGCAGGCGCTTTCAATGATTGGGATGTTAATGCAAACAAAATGATTGCTGTTGACGGCAATACTGTTGAGACTTCTATGTTCCTCGAGGCAGGTACCTATGAGTTCAAGGTTGCAACCACAAACGGCATCTGGTACGGAAACTCAGGTACTGTCGAAGATACCACCACAGCCACATCTGCTGTTGGTTGGGAAATGACTTCAGCAAATCAGGATAACTGTAAACTTGCGGCATCAGGCGGCAAGTACACATTCAGCTTCAATGTAAGCACAGGTATGCTGGTTGTAGAACACGAAAATACAACAGATACTACTTCTACATACTATCTCAAGGGCAGTTTCAATGAGTGGGGCACATCCCACCCCATGGAATATACTGTGGGAAGTAATGTTGTTACTACAACAATGGTGCTTGCACAGGGCACATACACATTCAAGATTAACAACGCTGATCGTGAGCTTTGGTACGGAAACTCAGGTACTATCACAGATACAACAGGCGCAGACGGTTGGGTGATGGATACCGCTGCAGGTGACTGTACACTTACAGCTACAGGCGGCACATACAAGTTCGCATTTGACCTTTCTACACAGAAGCTTGTTGTTACCACAGATGCAGTGGTTGAGACAACTACACAGGGTACAACCACCGAGGCGGCAACAGCACAGACTGTTTACCTGAAGGGTGACTTCAACAGCTGGTCAGAGGATACTCCCATGGACACAGCTGCTGAGGATGGTGTTGTAACTGTCACACTTACCCTTGAAGGCGGCTCATACAAATTCAAGATAAACACAGGTGACACTTGGTACGGAAACGGCGGAGTAATTGAAGACACCACAGAGGCAACCTCTGAAATCGGCTGGGAGATGGATGCCGCTGCAGGTGACTGTACACTCAACGCCACAGGCGGTACATACACCTTTATTTTCAATACAAATACAAGATTCTTGGTAATTCTTTTCGGTACTTCTGAGCCTGACCCTGAGGAGTCAGTGTTCACAGTCACTTTCAAGGATTACAACGGTATGGTTCTCTCTGAGCAACAGGTGGACAAAGGCTCCTCTGCAACAGCTCCTGCTTCCCCCGCAAGACCGGCAGATGCACAGTATACCTACACATTTGCAGGCTGGGATAAGGATTTCAGCAATATTACAGCCGATACAGTTGTAACTGCTGTATACGATTCAAAGATAAATGTTTACACAGTAGCATTTATGAGCTACGACGGCACAGTAATCAGCACTCAGCAGGTAGAGTACGGCAAGGGTGCAACAGCTCCCGAGGCTCCTGCAAGAGACGGATATGTGTTTACAGGCTGGGACACAGCCTTTGACAATATAACCAAGGACACAACAGTTACTGCACAGTACAGAGAGCGCGGCGAAAGCTACACAGTAACATTTGTAGACTTTGACGGCACAGTACTCAGCACTCAGTTGGTTGAAGCCGGAGAATCAGCACAGGCTCCCGAATCTCCTGTAAGAGAGGGATACACCTTCCTTGGCTGGGACACTGAGTTTGATAATGTAACAAAGGATATCACTGTTACCGCTACATATTCAGAGCTGACCGTATTCCTTATGGGTTCCTTCAACGAATGGCAGCAGGTTGACGCTATGATGCCTGCCGATGACAGCAATGTGGTCTCAGTAGAGGTCGAGCTTGATGCAGGCACATATTACTTCAAAGTTCTGCAGGATGGCGAGTGGTTCGGTAACCCGGGAATTATTGAGGATACTACCGAAATAACATCAGCCAGTGGTTGGTTAATGGAGATTGGTGCAGACAACTGTACACTTAACGCAACAGGCGGTTTATACACATTTAACTTTAATCTTTCAACAGGCAGTCTTATTGTTCTGCACAGAGCACAGTTGTACACAGTAACATTTGTAGACTACGACGGCACAGTGCTCAGTACTCAGAGGATAGAAAAAGGAGCTGCAGCAAAATCCCCTGCATATCCCGAGAGAGAGGCTGACGCACAGTATACATATGTATTCTCCGGTTGGGATACCGAATACTCAGATGTACAAAGCGACCTGACAATTACCGCAACATATGTGAGCATAGCAAATAAATACACAGTAACCTTTGCAGACTTCGACGGAACTGTTCTGAGAACACAGTCTGTTGAGTACGGTGCCTCTGCGGTGGCTCCTACAGCTCCTGTAAGAGACGGATATGTATTCACTGGTTGGGATAAGTCATTCAACTATATCACAGGCGATACTACAGTTACTGCACAGTACAGAACAAGAGGAGAATCCGTAACAACCACCATAGGTTCTCTGAAAATTGATATCATCAGCGGTACAGGCTTCAAGATTTCAATCAACGACAGCGCTGTCCGTCCTCAGGGCGTAAGCTATATCAACTCTCAGGTTACATATAACTCCTCCGTTACTATCACAGCAAACTCTGTCGCAGATAAAGAATTTATCGGCTGGGTAAACTCTGCAAACGGAAGTATTCTTACAACCGAATACACCTACACATTTACCACAACAGGTAAGGATTATCTGAAGGCGTTGTATGTTACCGATTATAGCGGCATTAACACAGTAATTTTCAAGAATGACAAGGCTGCAAGCGGCAATGGTCAGATTCTTGATATGCAGTATTATGCAGCAGGCGATGAGATTTCATATCCCGATGCACCTGCACAGGTTGGCTTTGAATTTGCAGGCTGGAGTATGACAGATGAAGAAATTCAGGCTGAACTCACAGCAGGTAATGATGTTACAATTCTGGCAATATGGAACCGTGTAAAGACCTATGTTGATGTGGAGATTATCGGCGGCACAGGTACAGGCTCCACAAATGCGGTTGGACAGTACAGTACAAACAGTGCAATGTACCTTACTGCAGATGAAGCCCCCGAGGGTAAGAAGTTTGCATATTGGACAGCAGACGGCGATGTAATATGCTACAGCTCATCCTGTAAGTACTTCCCGACTGATGCAGTGGTGCTCGAGGCAGTGTTTGTTGATAAGGCTGCAGAGATTGATTATCAGGTAATTGTAAATGTAGATGCAGTTGATACTGAGACTCTGGCAGACAAAAACATATTCTACTTCAGCTGGTGTGTTCCAGAGGAAGAACTTGGCGTAACTTATGTGAAGTCCGGTATTCTGGCAATGAATAAGAACGGTTACACAGGTGACAACCTGGTAGTAGGCACAACAGACGAGAATGTTTACGACAGGTCTCCTGCAGGCACAACTTCTGCAACAGCAGTTAACTCCTACACATGGACTAAGTCTGATGTAACTTTGGGTCAGACTTGGGTTGCAAGGGCATATGTTCAGTACAAGAACGCAGCAGGCGAGACACTGATTGTTTACTCCGATGTTGTAGAGGCTACAAAGGAATAACCCTATAGTTTATCAGCAAACCCCACTCTGCAATATGAGTGGGGTTTATTGCTTTTTGTATTTACTTCCTTGTTGCAAGGTGATAAAATCAAAGTATATACAATCACAGTGAGGAGATTATCCTATGAGTGAAAAATTTGACCGCGGTCAGATAAAAAGACTTATAAAGCAGGCAAGGGATACGGACGAAGGCTACAAGAAGCTGATAGAGTCCGAAAGCTCCCAGGTGCTTGCCGTCAGACAGGCGGCACAGGGTCTTTACAATGACAGGCTCAGGGCTACCCTTGAGGCAATGGACACAGAGCACCTTGCTAAGGGTAAGCAGGGTATCAGGGTGTCTTTGCTTGTGGATGCAGGCATCAAGAATATCTGGCAGTTGTCCCGTATGACATCTGCTCGGATAGAATCCATAAAGGGCGTGGGTGCACAATCAGCCCTGAAAATTACCGAAACCGTAAAGCAGATAGTGGAGAATACAAAAGAAAATCTCCGTGTCCGTATAAATGCGGATAATCCCAACAAGGCGGATACAGATATCGTCAGGGCTTTGTATGTCTATTTAAGGTGCAAGCCCCTGCGTGAGAAGGCAAGGAGTCTTTACGAGGCAAACCACAAGCCCTTGATGGCAGAGCTTGAGTCAGCAAAGAAGGCAGGCTCAGGGCTTTCTTGGTTATTTACATCCAAGGCGAAAAAGGCAATGGCACAGCAGGCGGCAGACAGCCTTGCCCTGAGGCTTTCAGGAGAGTTTGGCTCAACTGCACTTTTTTCTCAGTATAACAGCATAGTCACTGCACCCCGGGAGACCTATATGGCAGACTTCCTGCTGAATTCTGCCGAGTACTACTCAGCTCTTGAGCAGGCAGGTCAGGGATTGGGCGTGCCTCAGAATGGCGATATGGGTCTGCCTGCACAGCTTGTCCGTGAGGTTGAGGCTCATCAGCTTGACCTGCGATACCTGAAGGCTACACTGAGAAGCTACCAGACCTTCGGCACAAAATACATAGTTCATCAGAAGCGTACCCTCTTAGGTGACGAGATGGGTCTGGGTAAAACTGTTCAGGCTATAGCGGCTATGGCGGCACTGAAGGCAGAGGGCGTGACCCACTTTATGGTAGTCTGCCCTGCAAGCGTGCTGATAAACTGGTGCAGAGAGATTGAGAAGCACAGCACCCTCTCTGTAACCAAGGTTCACGGCTCAGATGACGAGGCACTGCTTCACTGGCGTAAAAACGGCGATGTGGCAGTTACCACCTACGAGTCCGTCAGCCGATTCACAATGCCTGAGAAATTCAGAATCGGAATGATAATCGCCGATGAGGCTCATTATGTGAAGAATCCCGATACTCAACGGACCAAGGCGTTGTCGGCTTTGCTCAGGCAGACAGAAAATATATTGTTTATGTCGGGCACACCCCTTGAGAACAGAGTGGACGAGATGTGCTTCCTGTGCAGTCTGCTTCAACCTGCAGTGGCACAGGAGTTAGAGAGAGTCAAGTATATTTCCACAGCAGAGCAGTTCCGTCAGGAGCTTGCCCCTGTTTACCTCAGACGCACCCGTGAGGATGTGCTCACGGAGCTTCCTGATTTGATTGAAAAAGAGCAGTGGTGCGTAATGAGCGATAAAGAGAAGCTTGCATACCGGGAGTCCGTCCTCAGCGGAAACTTTATGGCTATCCGTCAGGTATCGTGGCAGATGCCGGATGTTCGCGAATCCTGTAAGGCACAGAGGCTTCTGGAGCTTTGTGACAAAGCAAAGGACGAAAACCGCAAGGTGATAGTGTTCTCCTTCTTCAGAGAAACCCTTGACAAGGTGCAGTGGCTTCTTGCTGACAGATGTATGGAGGTTATCACAGGTGCAGTGAGTCCCCTGCGGCGTCAGGAGATAGTGGATGAATTCACAGAAGCTGAGGCAGGAGCTGTGCTAATCAGTCAGGTGCAGGCAGGCGGCACAGGACTCAATATCCAGAGTGCCAGCGTGATTATCTTCTGCGAGCCTCAGATTAAACCCTCAATCGAAAATCAGGCAATATCCCGTGCCTACAGAATGGGTCAGGTCAGGGATGTTATGGTGCACAGACTCCTGTGCGACGAAACCATAGACGAGCGTATGCTTGAGATACTCAGAAATAAGCAGATTGAGTTTGACAATTTTGCAGATGAATCTGTAGTAGGCGAGGAAGGACTCGCCTCGGAGCAAAGCTCCTCCGAGTCATGGATTACAAAAATGGTCAGAGAGGAACAGCAGAGACTCTCTGCACAGTAAATATTACAGCAAAAGCACAAGGGTACGGAAACCATAATATTTCTGTACCCTTGTGCTTTATACTCATATTATTTGTCTGAAAAGCGTCCCTTGTATTCTGCAAGAAGAATACTGCACATTTCCTGGGGAGTTTTACAGCAGTTTTCGGATAACCACTTTTTAACGATGGTGTTGAGACCGCTTTTGAAGAATTCGGCGTGATAGTCCAGATGCTGGACGGTGATTTCTTCGGGCAGACGGCAGGAGCCTAAAAACCCCAAGTTGTCTGAGCTGTCATATCCTAATTTAAAGTAAATTCGGTAGAAAAGCCGGTTTTCAGATATGTGCTGAAAAAGCCTCAGAAAATCATCGGGCATAAGAATCTTGTCCGGTTGAAGGGAAAAGAAGCTGTCAACCTCTTGCTCCAGCTGTTTGCGAATAGAATCTGCCAAGTCGTATATATCGTTGAAATTTGCATAGAAGGTTGTTCTGTTAATTTTAGCTCTTTCGCATATTTCTGAAACCCTTACTTGGTGAAGCTCCTTGCTTTCTAAGAAGAAAAGCAAGGCTTCCTGAATTTTTCTCCTTGAGTTTTGCCGTCTTTTATTGTTTTTTACATTCATAAGCCACCCGCTTCCATTAACTCAACACTTGTATAAAAATTGATGATGTTAATTCTTTTATAGATATATTATAATATATCTGTAAAAACATAACAAGTGTTGTGTTAATAGATTTTACGGAGGTTGTTAAAATGAAAATCAAAAAACTCATACAGCTGTTTATCGGAATTACAGGGGCTTTGGTTTTTATGATGGGCTTTATTTTCCTGCTGGGTAATCCCGAAGCCGCTAAGATTTACGGTGTGGTGGTTCTTTCTCTGGGGCTTATTTCAGGTCTGATTTTGCCTAATCCCGTCAGCATAGCAGGCTTTTTTATCGGGCTGTTTATGCTGATTCTTCCTGCACAGGCGGTTGGAGTTGCCCTGATAATCCTTGGGATTGCTATAATGGCCGTTTCTTTGTTCTGGTGGATAAAAGGAAAAAACACTCAGATTAATAATGCATAATATAAGGGTACGGAAACTGTAAAGGCTTCCGTACCCTTTGCTTTTGATATTCAGAAAAATTACTTCCAATAATCCACTTCCTGAGGGAGGTCGATGTCCTTTGCTTTAAAGACAGGCTCTTTGCCTTCTTTGCGTTGTTTTGTGTAGTTATCAAGGGCTCTGAAAACATACTTGCCGAGGATGAAGATAACAGGCATATTGATGAGGGTCATACCGCCCATGAATACATCGGATACATTCCACAGCAGGTCAGCGCTCAGACCTGCACCTGCAAAGATAAGCAGGGAGGCTACTATGCGGTAGATTGTCATAAAAGTCTTGCTTGGCTGTCTGCCGAAAAGGTAGTTGAAAGCCTTGTCTACATAGAACAGGTTACCGAGCAAAGTGGTGAATGCAAAGAGTACCATTGCGGCAGTTATGAAGATTGGTCCTGCAACACCCATAGTCTTTTGCATAGCAGCTTGTACATAGGGAGCACCTGAAAGCTTTGTGGAAGGCTCAATGCCTGAGCTCATACACATAAATGCAGTTGCTGTGCAAACAAGGAGAGTATCAATGAATACGGAGAGAATCTGTACCAGACCTTGCTTTACAGGGTGAGAAACCTCAGCAGATGCAGAAGCATTGGGGGCAGAGCCCACGCCTGCTTCGTTAGAGAAAAGACCACGCTTTATACCGAACATTACGCAGGAGCCTGTAAATCCGCCGAATATAGCCTGAAAATCAAAGGCTTCAGTGAAAATTCGTGTGAAGATACCGGGCAGGAGCTTGATGTTGATGATGCTGATAACAAGGGCAACCAGTATGTATGCAAGACCCATAACGGGAACGATAACGGTGGTTGCCTTGATGATACGCTTGCCGCCGCCGAAAAGACAGAAGCAGACCAAAGCGGAGATTATTGCACCGATAATCCAAGGTGACACTTGCGGGTCATAGAAGGGATAGGTTGAGAATGTGGACTGCAGATTATAGGATGCAAGCATATTGAAGCCTACACCATAGGTGAGAATAAGAAATACAGTGAAGATGATTGCAAGGACACGGCTTTTGGTTGCCGCTTCGATGTAATAGGCAGGGCCACCGTAGCAGCCGTCGTTGCTCTTCTTTTTATAAATCTGTGCCAGTGTGCTCTCGACAAAGGCAGAAGCACCGCCTACAAGAGCGATAACCCACATCCAGAACACAGAGCCGAAGCCGCCCAGACATAAGGCTGTGGAAACTCCGATGATATTACCTGTGCCTACTCGGGATGCGGTGGAAACCATCAATGCCTGAAATGACGACACACCACCCTTGCCCTGAGGCTTCTCGGTAACAGAGCGGAGCTGCTCTGAGAAAAGTCTGAACTGTACAAACTTTGTACGGAAGGTAAAGTAAAGACCGCCCAGCACCAGTACAATAATCAGAATGTAAGTGTACAGCGCATCATTGACGGTAGAAATAATGTTGTTTAGCATAAATTTCCTCCATTTTTTGAAAACACAAGCAAATTATATACAATTTTTAGGGTAATGTCAAATTTCTGTGTGCCAATTTACTATATTTTTGTTGAATATTTTAGATGGTTGTGATATTATAATTATGAACGGGTGCGTGTATCACCCTTAATGTCCATTATAAAAGGAAAGGGATAATAATGAAGTTCAGAAGTTGTGTTGCGGCTTTGCTTGTGCTGATATTTTTGTTGGCACATCCGTCAGTTGCTATGGCACAGACAGATGAAACTGAATATTTTATCAATGGTAAGGAAAAGCTCAACCTTGCACAAGTCGGCTACGACATCAGATTCCTTGATAAGTATGTGGGAGACAGCGACAAGTTTAAGGAGTATATAATCTCTGAGGCTAAAAACTTCAACGAGATGATTGATGTAAGAAGCTACAACCTGCCTGTTGACGAGAAGGTTATAGAGGCAGTTGCAGTGGTGCTTTATAAGGAAGCACCCGAGCTTTTCAATATCGACAGCATTGCATACTCCTATATGGGCGATACAATACACTATATTAATGTGGAATACATTTGCACACCTGAGGAGTATAGGGTGATGCTTAATGAGTGTGAGGCAGTGGCTGACAGGATGCTTGCCGATATCAAGGCAACTCCCACTCTTACTGAGGCAGAGATTGCACTGCTTATTCACGACAGATTGGCTATGATTTGCACCTATGACCGCAAAATGCAGAATGTGAACAAGTTTGATATCTACGGAGCGTTGGTTGACGGTCTGGCTGTGTGTGAGGGTTATACCAAGTCCTACACATATCTGCTTGATAAAATGGGCATCAAGAGTGAGTTCTGTGCCTCCAAGGAGCTGGCTCACGCGTGGAATATTATCTATATTGACGGCAAGCCCTACCACGCAGATGTAACTTGGGATGATATCGGCGTTGTAGCAGGCGAGGTATATCACGATAACTTCCTGCTTTCTACCGATGCATTATACAGAGGCGGCTCTGAGTTCTTTGTGAATGCTCACAACACAAGCGACTATAGCACAGCGCCCCAGGACACTACCTACGATAAATACTACTGGCACGAATCTTACACCGAGATACAGCTTATTGATGGTGAGCTGTATTACCTTAACGGCAAGGATGAGACTATATACAGATACACAGGCACAACTCCCGAGGTTATATTCAAGGGTAACGCCCGTTGGAATAAATACTGGAATTGCTACGGCAGGCTCTCAAGCGACGGAGAGAATCTGTTCTATTCTACAAACGAATCCGTATTCTTTCTTGACCTTGATACCCGTGAGTCCTCCCTTTCCTTTACTCCCAAGGAGGTAAAGGAAAAGGAGATGGAGATATACGGCTTTATGTATGACGAGGGAATGCTTGTGTGTGACCTGTCAACCACTAATAACTACTTCAACGCAGATGTTCTCAGAGTAAGCCAGAAGTTCATTTCCTCGGAGCTGGCGGCTCCTGTGACTCCTGTGCAGGCGGTTGTAGCAAGCTCTCCTGCAAGAGGCTATTATGTAGCAGGGGAGGAGCTGGACACCACAGGGCTTGAGCTGGAGGTAACCTATTCTGACGGAAGCGTCAAGCGTGTCCGCGAGGGGATTCAGGTTGTAAGCTATGACTCGACTCTTTCAGGTAAGCAGACGGTTGTTGTGTCCTGTCAGGGAATACTCATTGAGTATGAGGTTACAGTATGCCCCAGGGGTGATGTGAACCTTGACGGCAAGGTTACTGTTGCAGATGCAACGGCAATCCAGAAGTATCTGGCATCTATGGAGGTGCTCAACAGCCTGCAGAAGAAAGCCGCCGAGGTAAACGGCGACGGCAATGTGAGTATTTCCGACGCAACCTCTATCCAGAAGTTCGTTGCTGGTCTGATTGATAACCTGTAATTCAATATTGATGTATATAAAAACACCACAGATTCTTAATAGAAGTCTGTGGTGTTTGTTGTTTTGTAAGCTTATATTTGTCACGAGTACGCTTGCCAAGGCAGAATTATTTTATAGTGTAGGTCTTGTAGACTTCACCCTCAAGGCTTTTCCATACAAAGGTGTTATCCTCAAGAATTATATAGCTGTGAGGTGAGTCCTCTTTGGGGATAGATACAGAGCCGGGGTTGATGTAGATGTGAGTGGGATGCTCCTCACACACAGGTACATGGGTGTGACCGTGAAGCAGTATGTCACCCTCGTTCAGAGGAGGGAGATTTGAGTTGTTCCAGTTGTGTCCGTGAGTAACAAAGATTATGCCTGTGTCCGTAGGGATAAGGGCATAGTCTGCAAGCACAGGGAAGGACAGCACCATCTGGTCAACCTCTGCCTCGCAGTTGCCCCTTACACAGAGGATTTTATTTTTCAGAGGATTAAGCATAGCGATGACCTGCTTGGGGGCGTAGTCACGGGGCAGGTCGTTTCTGGGGCCGTGATACAAAATATCACCCAGAAGCAGAAGCCTGTCTGCCTGCTCACACTCAAAAGCCTCCAGCATTTTTTTGCAGTAATAGGCACTGCCGTGTATATCAGATGCAATGAACCATTTCATAGTAAACTTTCCCTTTTCCTCAGATTTACAGTGAGTATTATAATATGAAAACACAGGTAAATCAATACCTGTGTTTTGCAAGGTGAAATTTAGGAATAATGGGTAGTTTTAGAAATTAATTGTGCTAAATTTAATTGGGTATATATGAGGTTACCAAAAGACAGGTGCGAATTTTGTTGAAAGTATGGATTGCTACGGACTCTGCCTATATGATAAAATTATTATGTGTTGTAATATGAGGTGGAAGTCCCTGCAATCACATTGTCGGATTTTGCCTTTATGGTTCAGCATAAGGAGGATAATAAATGAAAACCAAGAATTTCAAGGGCATAGTTGCACTGCTGCTTGTGCTTGTTGTGATGTGCACAGTCTTTGCGGGTTGTAAGCCTGCAGGGGGGACAGACACAACCACAGGTGCGGCAGACCACACAACTCTGATGCCGGGATATATTGACGATAACGGCACAGAGTCTCATTCTGAGTCAGAGGGAAGCGACAGCACCCGACCCTCTGTGCAGTTTAACCCTGACGGTCCTGTAAAGGGCGAGAATAATAATTCTCAGCAGGGTGGCAGTCAGAGCAATCAGACTCAAGGGGAAGATAAGGCAGAGGATGTTGCAGGCACTGAGGCTACTCAGTCTGGAACAAAGGAGAATGCTCCCCAGACAAAGCCCACAGAAACACCAACAGCAGACAAGACAGAAGCTCCTGTTGTGACAAAGCCAACTGAGGGGATAAGCGAGGCTTCGACTGCAAAGTCTGTTGAGACAACACAGGAAATTGCAACAAGTACTGCACAGGATGCAACAGACGCAACAGAGACACCTGTACAGAATACAACAGAGAAGTCGGAGGAAAAGACCGAGGCTGAAACTGAGAGCACAACAGTGCCTGAGTTTACACTGCCTGAGCTCCCTGACTCTGATATAATCGGTCCTAAACCTCCTGTGAATCCCGACGATTTCATTATCCCTGAGTTCACAACTTCTGCTATGGCGACAACTGCTGATAGCAGTGACATTACAGCCGAGACTAATGCAGAGCTTTCTACAGTTTTTGTTCCTGTAACCACCACGCAGGCGGCTCCCGTTGACTTTAGCGGAAGGCTTGAGTTTACATATTACGGAAGCTTTTCCGGTAAATTCCTTGAGGATGGCACAGACGAGTATGTGCAGAATGTGGCAATCCTCCTTGTAACCAATATATCTGAGGAGTATCTGGAGTACGCAGTGGCTACCTTTGATATCAGCGGACAAGCCGCCGCATTCGTGGCAACAGGTCTTGCTCCCGGTGAGTCCTGCTGGGTGCTTGAGAAAAACCGACTTCAGGTAGACAAGGGTGCAGTGTTCACACATGTTGACGATATTGCTTCATTCACAAAGTACATAGACCCTGCTGACACAGATGTTCAGGTTGTACTTGGAGACGGACAGCTCTCAGTGAAGAACAACACAGGGGAGGATTTGAGCAATGTTTATGTGTACTACAAGCAGGTGCACACAGACGGCAACTTCCTTGGCGGTATTACATACAGAGTTCCTATGGGCAACCTGCTAAGCGGTGAGGAAGCCTCATCCGTTGCAATGCATTGCAATGTAACAAACTGCAGGGTTGTATCTGTAACCTACAGTGAGGAGGGCTAAAGTATGAGATTCAGACATAACGCAAAGCATATGCAGAATACAAAAAGCCCTCAGCATATGATAAGTACATCAAGTCCCCTTGTGCGAATACTGGCAGGTTTGCTTACTCTTGTACTGGTTGTGGGCGTGTTTTCTGCTCTTGACCTGAGCAGGATGTTTGTTATGGACACCTCTGCAAGCGTTAATAAAGAGGATGCTACATCTCCTTATTATGTACAGAACCGTTACCGCAAGGACGGACTCTACAAAATCCGCAGTGCCGCCGACACCGCAATGGTGCTGGAGACAAACCTTGTGGACGGAAATAACAAAACATCAACAGAGCCTTTTATTATTGATACAGAAGAAAAGGACAACACAGGTCAGATGATGGTGCTCCAGATAGACCAGAATCTGGGTGGCGGAGTTGACAAGACAACAGGTGTGGATTCTGCGTCTTACGGAATCCGTGCTGTTCACTCCTACTACTGGATGTTCTACAAGGACGGCAGAGTGCTTTCTACCTCTAACCCCAACGGAGCGGCAAACTACCGCTTTGATACAGGCAGATGGAGCTTTGAGCATAATGCAGACGGCACTGTATACATCAGGCTTTCAAGCGACAGCACAAAGTACCTGTATCTCACAAGCACCAAAAGCGGCACCGAGGTTTCCATCGGTGAGCTGAATGCCGAGGGGATACCTTCAGAAAACTACAAGTGGTATCTGGAGAATACCCACCTGCCTGACAGCTTCCTCAAGGACGGCACCTACTTCCTTGAGACCTACGATACTACAGGCTACAGCTCGACCACCACTCCCACACAGATGCTCAACAACTATGTCTGCGGTATTTACAGCAACAATACCCTCATTGTAAACGAGATTATCAACACTTCTACAGGAGTGGATAAAACCACCAACACCTATATGCAGTTCAAGCTTCAGAAGGTGTCAGGCGGTTTCTACACCATTGTAAACCTTGCAACAGGAAAATACCTGAAGATTCAGGGCAGTGTGGACTCACAAAGCCCCACAGGCACAGATATCCGTCTTGTGTCAGGTCAGGACTCTGCAAATTATCCTGATATGACAGAGCGGTGGATTATCGCCCCTGTTACCTATGCAGGTAACAGCCCTGCAAGCAAGATTACAGTAGACGGGACTACATACACAGGTACTTCCGAGCGATTCCGTATTATCTCTGCATATAACGGACATCAGCTGACAAATACGGGCGAGCTTTTATCAGCTAACAACACTCCCTTGCTGACAGGGCTGCAGACTATGCAGAATGCCAACAACCAGACATGGTTTATCAAGAGCATCTACAAGCAGTCCGCCAACAATGACAGAGGTAAGACCCTCAGCGGTGAGTCAGGCGTTTTTGCAGATACCTTTGATATAAACGATACAGTTACACTTCCCATTAAGATTTACGATTATGCCGCTGACGGAATGCTGTTTGAGTATGCATCCATCACCTCGGGTACAGAGTACCTGACCTATGGCGGCAAGACTTACCGAATGGGTAACAACAACAGCTTTACAATGCAGTCCCGTTCCACAGGCGGTACCAATGGCAAAGAATGGCACTCAGGCAACTTCGCAGAGAATGACTGGGCGGCATTTGTAGGCGACGGAAGTGCCTCTTTTGATTACAACAAATACTGGGCTCCCTATGTGAGCGGTATGAAGTTCACTAACACAAACGGCACTATTTCCTCAGAAATAAACAACCCTCAGCTTGATTTGAGCAGTACAGTGGGCGGATACTCTGCCACCGGTCACGCGGCATCAAGCAACCCGGCCTTTGCGGCTACTGCAGGCGGAATGAATGTCTCTACCTCGGGTATTGACTATGCAACCATTGCTCAGGTCAAGGAGCAGTTGTCCTTCCCCTTGCTGAGTAAGCAGACCTTCGGTACAGCTACCATCGGACTGACAGAATCAGATTTGAGAGAGATTCTGTTGGATGTAACCGATGACGGCGTGGATAATCCTCAGGTTTATAAGCTTCCCAAGTACAGACAGGAGACAGTCGAGTATGTGGCACTTGTTCTGCAGAGAGCACTTGCCATTGAGTATCAGACAACCAAGTCTCCCACGGATAGCACAGTAGTATATAACTACAACTTTGTTGACGGTGAGACTACCTTCGCTGATACAGCTTCAGGGCTTGACCTTGCGTCCCTCTTGCGAGGTGACACAGCCGCAGACCCTTATACTACTGCAGGCGTTCTTGCTACAGACTCAAGCTATAATAACTCAAGATTCAAGGAGTACGGTACATATGCCGATACCTCTGCAAAATCTGCAGGACTTATCGGCACTTGGAGTCAGGTAAGCGGAAACATCGATACCTGTATGGATGCGGCATACTGGATGCTCAACTCCATTTTCCTTGAGAATTCCTACAATCAGCCCCAGACTACCTTCAATTCTCTGGTGCTGACAAAGGTTACCGATACAGACGGCAGAGAGGGATATATCTTTGATTCAACCTTCATTGATAACTCCTCCTCTAATACAGCAGTGGGTCAGTCCGCAGTTGAGTATGATGCTCAAGCAGGTACTATCCGCAATACCTCCGCGGCAGGTAAGTCCTTTACCTTCTTCTCAAGCAGTGAGACAGGCTATACTTCATCCTATCCGTTTACACCTGTTCGTGATGCTGACGGCAACCAGAATCAGACTATGACTCCTTATCCTATGGACGAGGGTGTAAACTCTCCCAGTATGAGCAAGGACGGCGACCCTGAGTATACAGGCAGAAACTACAACTTTGTGCTTCAGTCCAACGCTTCGTTCATCTATCACGCAGATGACCAGCTTTACTTCCAGTTTGAGGGTGATGATGATGTTTACCTGTTCATCAACAATGAGCTGGTAGTTGATATCGGCGGTGCTCACGCAGTAGTAGGCTCAAAAATGAACCTTAATGACTATGTTGAGTGGGCGTGGGAGGTAAAGAGCAACCCCTCTGCTTATACAGAGAAAGAGGTAGAGCGAGCAGAGAAGCTTGCTCTTGTAGAGGGTAACTCCTACTCCTTTGACTTCTACTATATGGAGCGTCACGGCTACGGCTCCAATATGCGAATCTTCACAAACTTCCAGCTTACAGATACTAACCTTGGCACACAGAAAACAGCATATCAGGACAATCAGGAGATTCCCTACGGCGGTGTAGTTGCCTCCGATGCTCCTGTAGAGTATGGCTTTGAGCTTACAAACAAAGGTAACTCCAACCTTTACAGCCTTGTGTTTGACGATGCTGATATCGGCATTGCACTTGACTGGCACAAGGGGCTGGTGCTTCGCGAGAGCACAGTGGTTACTGATGCAAACGGCGAAGCCCTTGACCCGCAGGATTTGGTAATTACCCTCACAGACCCGCAGGGTGAGGTTTATCCTGTGGATAATATCACAGACGGTACAGCACTGTGCAGACTGCTTACCAATGTTGATATAGTAAACGAATTCGAGGACTTTGAAACAGGCAGCGGACTTCTGCCCGGTTGGTGTATTGAGATACGGGGTATCTACTACACCTTGTCCCAGGAGCAGGTGTCCGACGGAATCTTCACAAATACAGTTAATGTCAAGGCATATACAGAGGCAGGCAACTCTGACGGCACAACTAATGGCTCAGAGCTTCACGCAAGAAGCGATGCTCAGGTGCGTGTTCACTCAAAGCCCCTGTACTATCAGTGGAGCGGTCACGAGCTTGAGGTGTCCTTGGATAAATTTATGAATGATGTTACTGAGGCTACCAACGATGAGGGAGAGATGCTTTATCCCATTCAGGAGGTGCTGAACAGTGACTCCTTTGTGAATATGTATCTGTGCGGACCTACAGGTATGAGGATGATGTATGACCATGTCACCATGGACGCAGACCATACCCTCCGCTTCACATATCCTGCACCCGGCGGATACTATGTCTCTGTTAAGATTATCTATAACTATGACGGAGCACAGCAAAGCCTGATTGTTCCCTTCTCTGTGTTTGTAACCGATGTTCAGGACAGGGTGTTTGTCCTTGACTACGGTCTGGGTACAGAGCTTACAGAAAACGAGGCTCTCACCGAGGGTGATGTGCTCTCTGCCACAGGCAGAAACACTACTTGGGAGATGTTCGGTATTACTGACACCGAGCCCTCCTATGCTGACAATAACATAAGCTTCACTGTTGACGAGGACGGCGTAATTGACCGAGGCAACACAGCCGATGACCCTGATGGTTTGGGATATGGCAAGTACACCTACTCTGACAGCGGCAACAGCCTCAGATATGACCCCTCTCAGTTTATGGAGGGTGCAGACCGAGTATGGGCGGCATACAGAGTGTCTGAGAATATGGACAAGTCTCAGGCTCTGGGTGATGTGAACATCAACCAGGAGGTGGAGATGTACAAATCTGTAACAGTAATCCCTGCAAATGTAGTTTACTATGAGGACACCTTTGCGGCAGTTGAATATGACAGCCCCTCCTCTGAGAATACAATCGAGGTTTTCGGAAGTCTTGCAGACACAGTAAGCAACGACCAAGGTGCTGACCAGGATGTAAACTACGGCTTTGACGAGAAGGCATATGCCGCAGATAACAATGTGCAGATGAGCCACGGCGTATGCACTCAGATTCCTATTCTTGATACAGACAACGACCCTCTGACTCAGGATGTAGCCGCAACCTTTACCTTCAAGGGTACAGGCTTTGAGCTTGTAGGCCGTACAAACGCCAAGAACAGTGCAACTGTTATGGTTGAGGTCTATGACAAGGACGGCAACAGAGTCCAGAGAGTTCCTGTGATTACTGAGTTTGACCACGGTGCAGACGGCGGTGACGAGGAGATTTATCAGGTTCCCGTTGTCCGTGTGGCAGGGCTTGATTTCGGAGAATATACCGTCAAAGTAATGGGTGTTCCGCTGTATGACTGGAGCACAGGCACACCTGTGTGCACACAGATTACCTACCTTTATGTAGACGGTGTCCGTATTTACAACCCCATTCAGGGTTCGGTTTTCGAGGATAACTACGGTAACGAGAAGGGTGCACAGTTCACCGAGCTGAGAGACCTTATCGTGGGCGGACAGGGCATAGCGGCTCAGTATTCTGCTGACGAGGCGGCAATAACACTTACCTATAGTGATATCTATATGACTGAGGACAGAAACACAGAGGACAGATACGAAACCTCCATGGGCTCACTTACGCAGTTCTTTGCGGCAGGCCCCAACAACGAGGTTTATATCAACTCTCAGGATACAGATTACGCCATAGTGCTGAATGTTAAGGAGACAGGGGACAGCCCTCATCTGCTCCAGATTGGTGTTCACGATGTGGACGAAAATGCATTTAACGGCATTATGAACGCTGAGAATTCTCCCTCTTATATCAAAGTTGGAATTGTAAAAAACGATGAGTACACATGGACTCAGGCGGTAATGGTGCGAAGCGGCACAGAGCAGTATCTGAGTATCGATTACACCCAGTGTCCCTTGGTGGACGGCTACTATCAGGTGGTTATTGATGTTGAGGGCTTTATCTCCTTCACAAATGTGAAGCACAACAACCTTGAGTTCAAGAAGCTCCACGATTTTGACAAGGATGCGGTCTACATTTACCACGAGGCAAAGCTTGCCAAGACAGACGAAAACGGAAATATTCAGGATGTAGAAAACCCTGAGGATTATCCCGATGTAGCAAGCCTCAAAGACCAGCTTGCGGCAGTAGGCTATACCGCTACCAGAAAGCCCGTAGTCCGATACCGCTGACTATTTGCAGAATAAAGCATAAATTAAAGGACAGAGAATCCGCAGATTCTCTGTCCTTTTTCTTGCTTTGATTTGTTATTATCCAATGCAGACATAGGGGCTGATGCTCTTGAATGTTTTCTCGCCTATGCCCTTTATATTCATCAGCTCATCAACTGTGTTAAAGCCGCCGTTTTCGTTGCGGTAGTCGATTATCGCCTGCGCGGTCTTTTCGCCAATTCCGTCAATCTGACAAAGCTCTTGTATAGTGGCAGTGTTCAGGTTAATGATAACTGACTCGGACTTCCCGTCTGATATAAGCTTTGCTTTGTCAGCCTCTGACACATATATCACCTGTGTCCCCTGTGGAATGTACTGATAATAATATCCTGCAAGCACAGAGCAGGAAAGTAATATAAGTCCCAGAGCAATCAGCAGTAGCTCGGGACGCTTGAGTATCTTCTTCATAGCAATCACCTGCTTCAGTATATCCTATCGGTGCATTAATAGCAAGACCTGTTGTGATTTGCGGTAAGTTTGTATTATCTGTGGAAAAGGTGGGGATATTGTAGTATAATAAATAAAGATGCTCGTATAAAGGATGAGTGATGATGAAAATTGCAGTTATAAACGGAAGCCCTAAGGGAAAGTACAGTATAACTCTGCAGACGGTGCTGTATCTTCAGCGGAAATTCCCTGAGCACGAGTTCTGTGTGCTTGATGCAGGGCAGAAGATAAAGAGTCTGGAGAAGGATTTTTCTAAGGCAAAGGAACTTCTGGAAAGTTCAGATGCAGTGCTGTTTTCATATCCTGTTTATACCTTCCTTGCACCCTCTCAGCTTCACAGATTCATAGAGCTTATGAAGTCAAACAATGTGTGTCTTGAGGGAAAGTATGCAACCCAGATATCTACCTCAAAGCATTTTTATGATGTGACCGCACACAAGTATATTGAGGAGAATTCCCTTGATATGGGAATGAAGTACATAAGAGGCCTCTCTGCAGATATGGAGGACTTGCTCACAGAGCAGGGCAGACAGGATGCAGAGGAATTCTTCGAGCGATTCCTTTGGTCTGTCAGTGAAAATGTCTGTACACAGTCAAGGAGAGAATCTGCCTCTTACACCTGCACTCCTGCCACCTGTGCAACAGCAGACAACAGCAAGAAGCAGGGCAAGGATGTAGTTATCATCACAGATAATATTGATAAAGGTTCAAATCTTCAGAAGATGATTGACCGCTTTGTGAGCGTCTTTGAGTATGAAACAAGGGTGGTCAATATATCCGAGTATCCTCTTGCAGGAGGATGCCTTGGATGCTTCCGCTGTGCAGTATCGGAGAAGTGTGTGTACAAGGACGGTTTTGACACATTCCTGCGTGAGAACATCCAGAAAGCGGATGCCATAGTATATGCATTTACAATTTCTGACCACTCAATGGGTGCACGCTTCAAGATGTACGACGACAGGAATTTCTGCAACGGACACCGCACTGTTACCGTTGGTATGCCTGTGGCATACATAGTATCAGGGGATTACAGTGCTGAGCACAACCTGCAGACTGTTATTGAAGCCAGAAGCGAAACAGGCGGTAACTTCCTTGCAGGCGTTGCTGCTGATGAGTATGATACCGACGGGCAGATAGACGCTATGGCAAAGAGCCTTGCTTTCTCTTTGGAGACAAAGCACACAGCACCGCAGAATTTTTGGGGAGTAGGAGGAATGAAGATATTCCGCGACCTTATCTATCAGATGCGAGGTATGATGAGGGCTGACCACAAATTCTACAAGAAGCAGGGTATCTATGACTTCCCCCAGAAGAAAAAGCTCACAAGCCTTAAAATGTATCTGGTGGGAGTACTGCTCTCAAGCGAAAAGATTATGGCAAAAGCAGGTGGCAAAATGAACGAGGGAATGCTCCTGCCCTACAAGAAAATGTTTGAGAAAATGGATAAGGAATAAAAACAGAGAAGCTTCTGCAAATCGTAGAAGCTTCTCTTTCTTTGTGTTTGATATGAAGATGTGTTTGATGCGTTTGTCAGAAATCTGAGGGTTCCAGCATATCTTCCTTTTTCTTGCAGACAATGTCAAGGTCGTTATATCCAAGACATATCAGTCCGTAGCACGCCATATCTGCCTGCCAGAGCTCTGTAAAGCGGGAGAACAGCCTGCAGGCAGACTCCCAGTCATCTGCCTGGAAGTCATACTGACACTGGATTGTGACCTTGTCCTCCTGTACAGAAATCTTGTACAGGTTTTTTGCATTCCACCAGGTTACATATTTGCTTATGTAATCGGGGGCGTCGTTGCGTATTCTTTCACTCCGACAGGCACATAGTACACGGAAGAAGTACGGCTCGGAAGCAGTGAAAGTAAATTCAAGGATGGAGGGTACTGACTTCAGTTTATCTGTCGGTACACATTTGACACGACAGGTGCCTGACTCCATGGGAGTTATCTCCTTAGCGTGGTATATATCTCTGAGAGCAAGGAGGCTGTTTGCCTTTTCCTCCATCTGAGTCAAGTCTGCCTTGGGGCTGTCAGCCTCTTTGCCTTTGTAATTTCCTGCAAGGCGGATTCGTTTAAGGGTAGACTTGAAATCTCTCAGGTCATATTTGTTGATATACTGTTCTGCATCATTTGCCTTTTGTATCCAGGTGTCACCATACAGGTCAGAGTTCTCCATATAGAAAATAGCCTGATTAATCAGAGATATTACTACCTCACGCAGAGCATTGCACTTTCTCAGGGAGCTTTCCTCAATTTCAAAGCATCTGATTATCTCCTCGTTATAAGCTCTGTCTTTTTTGCGTACCAGAAAGGCAGAGATATTGCCCGCAAGAACACCCTGCATCATGGTTTCGCCTGCACTTTCTGCTTCCTCAAGCCCCTGATACAGAAGCTTGATTGCCTGCTCAGGGCTATCAAACTCGTTATAAGCTGTAGCAAGGTTCATGGTTTCAATGAGGGCGTCCTTGATTTTTCCTTGCTGTCTGTACATTTCTCCGGAAATTGTGTGATATTTAAGGGTCTTTTCCTTGTCTTTCCTCCTGCGGAACATCAGTGCAAGGTTACCTGCAAGGGCGGCCACATCGCCTGTTTTCAGCTCGGCACAGATGTAGATGCACTTTTCGTAATAGCTGAGAAGCTTCTCTGCCTTGGGGCTTACATAGTCGGTCTTCAGATACTCGATATCTTCAGTGGCGCTCATTGTCATAATCTCAACAAGAACATAAGCAAAATAGTCACCTGCATCCTTAGGCAGCATAGTGGCTAATTCTACGATTTCTTCACCGCTGCAAAGTTCTCTGATAATAAAGGCAAGGTCAATCAGACAGCGTACAACGATATAATCGCAAGCCTTGCCATAGGAGGCGATTTTTCTCAGTTTGTCCTGCTCGGAGTCTTTTTTTACAGATGGGTCATCGTTGATACGGAATTTCTCAAATATTGCATTAATTGAGGTTTTGCCGGAAGAGCCAAAGCTTGTCCACAGGTGTATTACCTGTCGGATATCAGAACTTGTGATTTTAGCACGAAGCTTCTCAAACAAGGGTTTGTTTCGGATTTCTGCCTTTTTGATAAGCTTTGTTATTGCTTCGCACAGACAAAGGTCGTGCTCAGAGGTATTACTGATTTTCTTGTAAAGCTCTGCCGCTTCTGACAGATATCCTATGCATTCATCATCGTCGGATTTATCTGTGACAAGTGCCATTTGATGGAGGAGGTCGGCGGCTTCGGACAGGTTGTTGTCACTTCGAGCCATAGCGAGCTTCTCTTTCAGCTCATCAAGCTTTTTGCTGTCAGAGCTGCTGTCTTTCAGTGCCTGTGCAAGAAAATCGGAACCGCCGCTGATGCTTGCAAATCGCCCACGCCACTTGCTTTGCAGTTTGTCTGCAAGAGAGTTGTATCTGTACACAAGCAAAAAATCGGCGACTTCCTTCAAAATGCCCGGGATTTGTCTGTATGCTTGCCTTGACCACAAAAGCTCCATCAGCTTGTCACCGATTTCTGACATTTCAATAGCACGGTCAGAGCCTTTGTAAAGCTTGATCAAAGCTTCCATAGCGCTGATAGCGGTAGCCTCTGAGCCCAGAGCTTCTGCCTCAGACAGTGCTTCAAGCAAGGTAGCCTCCGCAGCGTTGTCTCCCAGTGTATGCATATAAATACCGATGTTTACAAGCACAGAAATACGCAAATTACGCATAAGAGGTGAAGCGTCATCAGGAATACTGTTGTAAAGCAGTCTTGCCTCGCTCAGAGCGGCGTTGGTATCTCCGCTGAGGTACAGGGCGTTGCACTTGTTCAGATGTGTGTTTGATATCTCTAATTTGTCGTTGAGTCTTGCCCAATAGCTGTAGATTTTATCAAGAAGGCGGAGGGATTCTTCAAACCTGTTGTTTCGGTATTCACAGGTTGCCAGTATGTTCAGAGCGCTGAGGTATGTACGCAGGTTGCCCTCCTGGAGAGCAAGCTTCGAGACATTCTGCTGGACTGACGCCGCCTCGGAGTATTTATTCAGACGGTAAAGGACAGTGCCTCGTATGCTCAGAGCACGGAGTAAATCAAAGGTGCTGGCACAGGACAGTGCTGCCTGATAGTAAAGGTGAGAGGTTTCCAGACACTCGTTGTGCAGGCTCAGGTGGCTCTCGCAATCTGCCTTAAAAAACAGAAGCTTGCACATAGCCTCTGGGGGGAGTTCTTGTGAGTGGTGCAGGAGTTCATTTGTAATTTTGTGAAGCTGGCGGTATTCTGCCTTCTCCTTGAGGTCCCACAGATTGTTGTATTGTGTGGCAAACTCCGGGGTTACTCCTTTCAGCTCGCTGTGAAGTGCAGAGGGAATGTGTGATACTCCCAGAAGCCTTTTTGCTTGCAGAGAATGTGAGTGGAAGTTCATATCGCTCAAGATACTTGCAACCTTCAAGGCGATTACCTTGTTGTCGGGGTTGCTCAAATCTATGCTTTTGAGGAAGCTGAGTATTGTCTTGGGAATATCGGTATCTGAATTCAGGAAGATATGAACCCAGCTGACCAGAACAGCCTTCCAGTTAAGCCTTGACATATGGATTAACAGCTCATAATCCAGCAGTACTTCTGTAAGTCGGCTCCAGCTTTTTGCTTGGCAGAATTGCCGTAGAGCAGATTTGGCAAAGGTGGTTTTCTCTCGGATTACCTGCAGATGGGTTTTGCTTTCGTCAGCAGGAGTATGAAGCTTGCTCATCAGGTATTCACCCAGGTAGTTACGGATGTAGCAGGTTTCCTCTCTTGTCAGCAGCTCACAGGTAAATTTCTGTATTTCCTCATCTCTTGTAATCCAGTAGTCGCCTTTGATTATACCGAACTGCTCAAAGGCGTTGTGCAGATGTGCCCATTCAATTGCACCGATGTGTGCAGTCTGTTCTGCCAGATTGTAACACTCCTGCTCGTTAAGCGACAGGGAGGAGTAGCTTACCATACCCAGCACAGCGCGGAAGGCGATTATCTCCTGCTGAGACAAATCAGCTATGCAGTAGTTGTATATATAACGGAAAAATTCCGTGGGGCTCTTGTGATCGGCAATGTCGCCGATCAGCTTATCAAGATTATGGAATCTGCCGCATTGAATCAGAAAGTTTGCAACCGACTTCAGATTTCCGGGATAGCTTGTAAGCTCAGAATGCAGGAGAAGCTCGTTCTGTGCAGATGAAAGCTTCTTTCCGTAAATGTTCAGATGCTTCAGCAGGAACTCCTGTGCAAGCTCCTTGGGAAACAGGGGCATCTCCTTGCAATTCCAGCCCAATGCCTCTGCATTTTCGACCATATCGTTATCGTTGGTGGTGCAGACAAAGTGTAAGTTCTTTGTGTGGACAGGCAGCCAGGAAAGCAGACGGCTTTCTTCGTCCTCAAGAAGATTAAGATCATTGATAAAAATGAAGATATGTTCTTTCGGATTGATAGCTGAAATCCACTGCAGAAAGGAGAGCCTGAAGTTTTCTCGTTCTTCATCTGTAACAAGGTAGAAGTCCGAGCTGAGCTCAGAGTCCTGCACGGTAGTACTTTCGTTATTAATAAGCTCTGTAAGCTTTGAAAGCACAGATACACCGACATCGTATTGCGGAATGCCTAAGGAGTTGTCGATGATGTTCAGTTGATTGACGATCTCCTTTGCAATGGAGGGCCAATACAGGAACAGGTCATCAGAGCCGCAGTTGATGAGGATTTTGTGTCCGTTGTCGGGGGTATAGCCTGTCAGAAAGGTGGTCTTTCCTCTGGCTCCGTCGCCGTAAATCAGCAGAGCGCGGGAACTTTCGTTAAAGTAATTGCCGAGGAAAGAGTGAAATGTCGGGTCAGGAGTATAATTGCGAAGCAATTCGCTGTTGTACCAGAGTCGGCGGCTCTTAGCTACCTGTGCAGGAGCAGGAAACTCTGCGTCCAACCAGGCAAGTATGTCGGAGTACACAGCTTTGCCGAACTCCTTGAGGTCGTTGTATCGGGAGTAGGGCACACCGCTGTTGTTTATGATTGTGTTCTTTAAGTCTGTAAGTCGGCTGTCCTGTGCAGTGTTTCCGTACAGCTTTGCGGATAATTCGTCAGATCTGAGGTAAAATGAGCAATTCTTGCAGGGGTTGTCAGTCTCTGTGTCAAGCACAGCGTAGAGCATCTCAAGCTCTGTGATGCTTTTGCCCTCTTTGCCTGTGAGCCACGGGAGGCTGTTGCCGATTTGCTCGGGGATTGACTCCAGCACACTGCCATATCTGTTGCCCAGAATACCTATGAAGAAGGGGCGGCATCTGTCAATTTCGCTTAGGCAGATGGGGAGCACCTGGCCGTTTACCTGGTCCTCCTCGGTGATGCCCCAACGCAGGTCAACGCTGAAGAAGGACACTCCTCTCTCCTCGCATATGTGCTTGATTTTTGGGGCTATATGCTCGTTGAAATAGTTACGCTCCTGTTCCATATCTGAAAAGGTAGAAGAAATAAAAACACGGATTACGGGGGGCAGAGCGTTGTAGAATTGGTTGGAATTCATAGTGAGAAGCCTCCTTCAGCAAAAATATCTGTATTTAATATAACAATTTTTGATTGGTAATTCAATACAAAATCCTGTGGTTTGGCATAATAATCTGTATTTGTCAAAGCCGTTTTTTTGTGGTACAATAAATTAGTTAATTTTATGAAAAGGATTATAAATATGGATTTTGTAGCTAAACTATCACAGGAATTCAACATTAAACCTGAATATGCAGGTAATATCATTGCACTTCTTGACGAGGGTAACACTATACCCTTTATTGCCCGTTACCGTAAGGAGATGCACGGCTCTATGGATGACCAGCTTATCCGTGAGTTTGCAGAGAGGCTGGAGTACCTCCGTAATTTTGTGGCTCGTGCTCAGGAGATTACAGAGCTCATTGATGCACAGGGCAAGCTGACAGACGAGATTAAGGAGTCAATAGCCAAGGCAGAGACTATGGCTGATTTGGAGAATATATATCGACCCTTCAGACCCAAGCGTAAGACCAGAGCTTCTGTTGCAAAAGAGAAGGGCTTGGAGCCTCTGGCTGAGTACATTCTGGCACAGGAGGACGAGACATCTTATCCTATTGATTTGGCAGAGAAATATGTGGACGCAGAAAAGGGGGTAGAAACTCCCGAGGATGCACTGCAGGGTGCACTGGATATTATCGCAGAGGTCTGCTCCGATAATCCCGATATCCGCAAGCGGCTTTTCAACCTTATGTGGGTCAACGGCATTGTCAAGAGCGTGGCAGTTGATGAGGAGGCAGAGAGCGTTTACACAGGCTACTACAACTTCTCTGAGCCTGTTAAGAAGATAAGCGGACACAGAATCCTTGCAATCAATCGCGGCGAGAGGGAGAAATTCCTGAAGGTTACAGTGGAAATTCCGGAGGATAAGCCTCTGAATATGATTAAAAAGGTAATGGTAAAGGGTGACTCTCCTTGCTCTGAGGCTGTGATGACTGCCTGCGAGGATGCATACACCCGTCTGCTTCTGCCCTCAATTGAGCGTGAGGTAAGAGCAGAGCTTACAGAGAACGCCTCTGTAGCTGCAATGAAGCTTTTTGCTACAAACCTGCATCAGCTTCTGATGCAGCCTCCTGTAAAGGACAGGGTGGTTATCGGACTTGACCCCGGTTACCGCACAGGCTGTAAGGTGGCGGTTGTTGACGGTACAGGCAGAGTGCTGGACACAACAGTTATCTATCCTACTCACAGTGAGGCAAAGGTAAAGGAGTCCAAGGTAAAGCTTCTGAGCCTTATCAAGAAGTACGGTGCAACTGTGCTCTCAATCGGAAACGGCACAGCCAGCAAGGAGACAGAGCTTTTTGCCGCTGAGGTTATAGCTGAGGCAAACAAGCCCGACCTTGCATATATGATAGTAAGCGAGGCAGGTGCCTCCATATATTCCGCAAGCAAGCTTGCGGCAGATGAACTCCCCGACCTTGACCTGACACTTCGTAGTGCAGTGTCCATTGCAAGGCGTCTGCAGGACCCCCTTGCAGAGCTTGTAAAGATTGACCCCAAGTCCATCGGTATCGGTCAGTATCAGCACGATATGCCCCAGAAGCGTCTGGGTGAGACACTGGACGGTGTGGTTGAGGACTGCGTAAACTCTGTTGGTGCAGACCTGAACACTGCGTCTCCTGCACTGCTTTCACGCATTGCAGGACTAAGCTCAACTGTCTGCAAAAATATCGTAGCATACAGAGAAGAAAACGGCAGATTTTTAAGCCGTGCAGAGCTGAAGAAGGTGCCCAAGCTTGGCCCCAAGGCATTTGAGCAGTGTGCAGGCTTCCTGCGTGTTGCAGGCAGTAAAGAGGCACTGGATAACACAGCGGTGCATCCCGAGTCCTACAAGGCGGCAAAGGAGCTGCTCAAGCTCTTAGGCTATACTGCAAAGGATGTAGAGTCAGGCGGTATCAAGGGAATTAAAGAGAAGGTAACCGACAAGGCGGCTGTTGCACAGAAGCTTTCTATCGGTGTACCTACACTGGAGGATATCCTATCTGAGCTCACTCAGCCGGGCCGCGACCCCAGAGAAAGTCTGCCTCAGCCTCAACTTCGCACAGATGTAATGGGCATGGAGGATTTGCGAGAGGGAATGGAGCTTACAGGTACTGTCAGGAATGTTATCGACTTCGGTGCTTTTGTAGATATCGGTGTGCACCAGGACGGACTTGTGCATATATCTCAGATAAGCGACAAGTTTATCAAGCACCCCTCAGAGGCTCTCAAGGTTGGCGATATTGTCAAGGTGAAGGTGCTGTCCGTAGATGTAGCCAAAAAGAGAATTTCTCTGACAATGAAGGGCTTTTGAGTTTACAGGAGTTGAGTATAAAATGGTAACTTTTATCTGCTATCCCAAGTGTACAACCTGCAAGAAAGCACAGCAGTGGCTTGAGGATAATGGTATAGAATACACCCTCAGAAATATCAAAGAAGAAAACCCCACCGCCGATGAACTGAGAGCGTGGCACGCAAAGAGCGGTCAGCCACTCAAAAAGTTCTTTAACACAAGCGGTCTGCTGTACAAGTCAATGGAGCTAAAAACAAAGCTCTCCCATATGAGCGAGGAGGAGATGTACGCACTCCTTGCCACAGACGGAATGCTTGTAAAAAGACCTCTGATTTTAACAGAGGACACAGTCCTTATCGGCTTCAAAGAAGCTCAGTGGGCAGAAGTTTTCTGCAAGTAAGAGCAAAATTTAATTGTTGGGGTTGTTAGTATGTTTCCAAGCAGAGAAGAAGCACACAGACTGATAGAAGATGCTGAGAAATTCAACCCCGGACCTTGGGTTGAACATAGCAAAGCAGTGGCTTCCTGTGCGGAAAGTATAGCAAGTAATTGTGTTGATTTGGATGCTGAAAAAGCTTATATACTCGGTCTTTTACACGACATTGGCAGAAAATTCGGAGTGAAGCATTTAGCCCATGTATATGACGGCTATACATATATGAATGAGTCAGGTTATGACGAGGTAGCTCGGATTTGTATGACACATTCTTTTTGTGTTAGGAAAATTGATTCTTATGTTGGTAAGTTTGATGTTTCGGACGATATACAAAAATTTATTGAAGATTATCTGGTAAAAGTTAAATATGACGATTATGACAGATTGATTCAATTATGTGACGCTCTCGGCTCCGCAGAAGGCGTGGTTTCTGTAGAGTGCAGAATGGCTGATGTGAAGCAAAGGTACGGCTATTATCCGCAGGATAAATGGGATAAGCACATTGAACTTAAAGAATATTTCAGCGAAAAAATCGGCAGAAATATTTACGAGATTTTTTGCGAAAAAGACCTCCTCACAGAGGAGGGTGGCACGGCGTAGGCCGTGACGGGAGGAGTGCGTAGGGATCGGCGTCCCCGACGGTCCGAAAGTCGTAAGGTGTAAATAGAAAGATTTCTGACTCCCTCAGTCTTTCGGCTTTGCCGAAATCCAGCTCCCTCAATGAGGGAGCCTTAGTTTTTCATTCTTAAGAAAAGGAGCACAGGTTTTCACACCTGTGCTCTTTTTGCGTGGGTGAAGTCCGTTTTATGGTACACGCTGTTTTATATAATATAATCAGAACAAGAATTGCAGAAAAGGAGTGGCAGATGTGGATATCAACTCAGAAAAAGAGATGTATTGCAGGGAAGTTGCCATTGCGGAGCAAGCTATAGATAATGCAGGGCTTGAAGGCACTTTAAAAAATAAAACCAAGGTGTGCGATATTTACTGTGCCGTATCTTTAGAACACCAGACATTTTTTGCACAGATTTATGAAGACAGTGAGAATTACTATATTGTTTATGCCAAAACCTATGCAAAGACCAATGCAGGTGAATTTACAACATTGCTATTTTCTGTTTGTGAAAAACTGAGAAAATATCCTGAGGTTTTTGCAAAGATACTTTGTGATGTAAAAATTCTGCCGAAAAACGATAAGTTTATCTGTAAACTAATGGGGTGCCTTCCTGTGAGCGACAGGTGGTCTGAGCCTTCAGGACTCCTCATTGACGGAGTATTGACCGTTATGCGAAGTTTTTACAGGGGCAGACTGTGTGCTACTTTGGGGTTTCGTTATGAGGAAGAGTTGGATACAGAGGTGTTTTCTTTGGAGCAAAGACACTTTCTGGAGAATTTGCATATCATTGTAGCCGAAGTTATAAACGGAGGAGATATAATATGAAACTGTCAGATTTGGCAATCAGTATGATTATTGAGGAAATAAATGAACGCTGGAAAGAAGCAGAGGAGGAATACAAGCAGGATTACTCAAATGAGTTCAATGCAGGTTATGCACAGGCATATTGTGAGGTGGTGGAGATTATTGAGAACAGAAAGAATATGTAAACATAAGAGCACGGGTTTGAAAATCCGTGCTCTTCATTTATAAATTTATTCTGTTCTTGTGTCGATGTTTGTTTTGATGCTTTCAAAGGTTACGCCGTATTTTTCGGCGATGTCCTTGGCGTAGCTGATGCCCTGTGGGGGAGCAATGAAGATTTTGAAGGAGCGGTGACTGTCCTCAACACCTGTTACCATACTCTCAACCTTGCTGTCGCCTTCTACGCTTTTGTTCATATCATCAAGGTTTCGTGCCAGGTCGTGCATATGGGTGTTGAATACACATCGCACACCTAAGTAACGCATAGCCTTAATTACATCCTTTGCAATGTACAGGCCTTCTGCAACATTTGTGGTTGCAAGGCTCTCGTTAAGAAGGAGCAGGCTGTGCCGTGTAGCAACTTGGAAAATTTCAGACAGGCGTTTGCTTTCTTCGCCTAATCTGCCTAAATCCACCGTGTCGTTTTCATCAGCAGGAAAGTGGGTGTAGATGTTGTCACAGGGACTTAACTCCATCTGTGTTGCAGGCACATAGATGCCGTGCTGTGCAAGCAGAAAGCTTAGTCCCACCGCCTGAGTGATAGTGGTCTTGCCGCCGCGGTTAGGGCCTGTGAGGATGTATATCCTGCCTTTGTCTGAAAACTCAAAGTCGTTGGTGACAATCTCTGTGTCATCACCTTGCACAGCTTTGATTGCAAGCTTTATATTGTAGATGTCCTTGATATTGCAGGTGCGGTCATCCTTTGCTGTGACCTGAGCCTTGCACAGCGGAAGTCCCTTTGCCTTGATTTTATCTGCAAGCTCGGCAAAGCGGATGTAAAAAATAATCTCGGGCATAAGGTTTATGAAGGAGTAGCCGCTGATGCCTACATATTTGTTCAGCATAGACTTCAGATTGTTCACTGTGCGTTTGAGGATATCTGTCACTACTCTTTTCAGTGCGTCAGACATAGGGTCTGCACCTGTAAGGCTTGAGTTTTCAATGTGATTTACATCCTGCTGAGCACCTGTGACCACCTTGCCAAGTCCGAAGGAAGCAGTGGAGGGGTTGGCAGGATGGAAGGAGGTAAAGCCGGAAACCTCTGTGCCCTCGTGAATTTCGCTCTGTTTGGTAGCGAAGCTCATAAACTTTTTGAGCAAGCCGCTGTCGGTGAAGTGCTTATCATTAAGGCAGATTACGCCTACAGCCTTTGGTCTGAGCATTTCATCAAGGTTTACACCCAGAGTGATGCTTTTCACATTTCTGACTTCTTTCAGGGTGGTTTCTATATCTTCTTTCAGCAAGGGGAATCCGCTGTCGTTGTAAATAGCCTGTACCTTTGTACGAAGTGAAATGAGTCCCTCAGAGCGGATATCAAGCTCCTCCAAGGTGGTTTTTATCTGAGTTATGCAGTCCACATAGCCGTCCATCTCACGCAGGCGGTTTACAAGCTGCCACAGTGAGGAGGATTCGGAGTCCTTCTGGAATCGCTCAATCTCCCGTAAATCCTTGAGCTTCAGAAGCAGTGCTGTCAAATCCTCACGGAGTTTTGGAAACCTCAGAAAATCCTCAAATACATCACAGCGGTATCTTATGGTCTCCTCGTCGTCTGTGATTTTTATCAGGAGCTGTTTAATGCTGTTTTGCTCGTAGGGGTCGCAAGTCAGTGCCTCTACAAGGAAGTCGATTGATAAGTCGTTTATTGCTTCCTTGCAAAGAGTCTTGCAGACAACCTGTGAATTTTCGGGATATAAAAGGCTGAAATTTTCGCTTTGCATATAATCACGCTTTCTGTTGTGTACAAGTTTATAGGATTATAATATCACATCAGAATTTGGTATTCAATCTCGGCAACTACTTGAAATATAAAAAATTTCGTGTATTATATTATAAGTATATAAAGAGGTGACAGAAATGGAACAGAATGTACTTGGCAGAATAAATGAACTTGCAAAGAAGAAGAAAACCGTAGGACTTACTCCTGAGGAACAAGCAGAGCAGAAAAGGCTCTATAAAATCTACCTTGGCAATATCAGAA
This sequence comes from Ruminococcus sp., assembly GCA_017473775.1. Lineage (GTDB taxonomy): Bacteria > Bacillota > Clostridia > Oscillospirales > Acutalibacteraceae > Ruminococcoides. The sequence continues at coordinate 7,575 of JAFUJH010000015.1, read as the reverse complement.
GCCAGTTTGAGGCTACACTTGACAATGTAAGCGTCAAGGATGATAACGGCAATGTAGTACCTTTCAAGGAGGCTTTTCCCAAAAAACAGGGATAAAAATTAGATTTAATCTTGTCTGAATGTGCAGTCTTGCAGAAGCAGAGGGCTTCTGCAGGGCTGTTTTTATGTTTAATCTATTCATTTTTTTGCTATATTCTTTGTTATGGTTAAATTATATGTTTTTAGCAGAGGTGACAAAAAATATTTGTAAAATCTGACGGAAGTCTATTGTAAATGTGTAAAGTGTATGATAAAATAAAGCTGAATAACTGTACTTTATTTGTACAGAGAAATTATGAAAGGACGCAAGACTATGAAAAAACACAGTCGACTCAAAGCTCTGCTCAGTATTATACTGGCACTTCTTCTGGTTGTAGGTACTACAACCATGGGTATCGTCTCTGTTTCTGCTAACAGTTTAAGCAACGGTCTTTACCTCAGAGGTAATATGAACGGCTGGAACTGTTATGACGAGTACAAGTTCGTAGACGAAGGCAACGGAATCTACACTCTCGTACTTGATATGACAGGCGGTAACTACGAATTCAAGATTGCTACTCCCAACTGGAGTACATCTATCGGACATGAGTCAAACGATAACGACAACGCACATCTCGTTATCGAGGCAGACTCTATCATCAAGTTCACAGCTGACACAAGAACAAGAAACTACACAGCTGAGTCCATGAACACAAAGAGTGACTTCACACTTGGCACTTCTGCTCTGACTATTGAGGCAGAAAAGTACACATACGCACTGGGTGCAGTAAGTGTATGGGAAGATTCCAAAGCTTCTGCAGGCAAGTATGTAGGCGCTTTTGATGCAGGAGATTCACTTAACTACGGTGTTACTGTTAAGGGCGACAAGGCTCAGACCTATAAGTTTGAGATTTCTGTTGCTTCTGAGACAGACGACGGCTACTTTGACTTTACAGCAGGTGACGAGATATTCTATGCAAACTTCACTTCTACAGGTGCATGGCAGACATACAAGACCGTTGTAATCACAAAGACTCTTAACCCCGGCTACAACAGAATCACAATCGACAACATCGAGGGTACATACAATGTAGATAAGATTGTTGTTACTCCCGTTGACGCTGCAGATTCTATTGCAAAGGGCGAGACAACACTCGATTTCTCAGGTTTTGATGCAGCTTCCGACGCAGCTCTTATCAAGGACGGCACATTCAAGGCTGCTAAAGTGGGCGAGTATGTTTCTCTGATTGTTAAGCCCGAGCTCGACGGTGCATACATCGTATCCCTTGACGGCGAGGCTGCAATTCAGGTTGGCGACAATGTTTACGACATCAACGAAGAACAGCCCACAGCAGACATCGTTCTCGAGGGCGAAACCGAGCTCATCATTTTTGCAAACGACGCAACTGAAATCAGCGAGATTTCCTTTAAGTACATCAACAATGTTGAGCTTATGGGATATATGATTTATGATATGGACAGCAACAGCGTCGGTTACCGCTTTGCAAACACATATGCAGTTGACAGAATCATTATCAGTGCTTATGATTTAGCGATTCCTGCAGGTAAGGTTATCCTTTCAAACGGCAAGGAAATCGCTGTTGATGCAATTGCGGAGAACGAAGATGCATTCATCAACTTTGAAACACCTGAGAACATCACATGGTTCACTTATGTAGGTGAGGATTCCGACTTCACCAACATTCAGGTTATCGGTACTAAGGATATGGCTTCCGCTACAGATATCGGCCTTTCAGGCTATGTAAGCACAGCTTACGGCTGGGAGCACGCAACATGGGATCCCTACTGCACAACTACTGCCACAGAGGGCAAGGTAGGCTTCGGCTTTGACAAGGAAGTTACAGTAGAGAAGATTGTTGTTGTCGGTACAGACGATACACTTCCTGCAACTGCAACTCTCACAACTGCTGACAACAAGACAGTTGAGCTTACAGGTACAAAGCAGGGCAACGATGTTGTCTTTGAGGTTGAGGATGCATACTCCTTCGGCTTCTTCCTTAACTTTGGCGAGGAAGTAACCTATGCCGCTGTTCAGGTATACGGCGACGACACCTTCAAGGGTGCAACTACAAATGTATCTGACGCACAGGATTACACACTGTTCGTAAACGGTCTCACAGAGGATGACTCCCGTGTTATCGCTAACACAGGCGACCACATCCTTACATCTGAGACAGGCTCTGACAGAGAGTGGAACTATGAGTATCTGGGTCTTGGTGAGGCTCCCATCTTCTCCGCTCCCAATACTCCTCTTGCAGAGGCAGCATACAACCTGACTATGGATGAAATCTTCAAGAGCATCAACTATGATGAGACTTATGGCGATGTATTCTATACAGGTACAAACTGGCACAAGGTATGGACCCGTGATACTGCTATCTCTATGCAGTACATCCTGTCCTGGCTGTTCCCCGATATTTCTACAAACTGTGCTGAGGCAAAGGTTGTAGGCAAGGACGGCAACCTTACATTTGAAGAAGATACAGGTACAGGCGGCTCCTATCCCGTATCCACAGACCGTATCATTATGATGCTGGCTGTTTGGGAGACTTATCTTGCAGACGGCAACGAGGAGACTCTTGAATACTTCTACGAGGTAGCTTCCAACACAATTATGCAGGACTACGAAGTAGTTTATGATAAAGAAGCAGGCCTCTTCAGAGGTGAGACCTGCGGTCTTGACCACAGAGACAAGACCTACGGCGACTGGACAGGCGAGGACGACCAGAACGGTATCGTAACCATCGCTGAGGGTAAGGCAGCTTCCACAAACATTATCTTCTGTCAGGTAATGAAGATTCTCTCTGAGGCTGCAACAATCCTCGGTAAGGGTGAGGCAGAGTCAAAGGCTTGGGCAGACCTGGCTGCAGACCTTGAGGAGGCAATCTCCACAAGACTCTGGCACGAGGACCTTGGCACATACGCATCCTGGGAGTATCCTGATTGGATGGGCTCACCCCTTTCCTACAAGCAGGATGTTCTCGGTAACGGCTACGCAGTATGGTACAACATCGGCGGTCAGGAGAAAGCAGACTCCATTATGGAGAACTACACTCTTGTAAACTTCGGTGCAAATACTGTATATCCCCAGAAGAACGCACAGCGTTGGACAGACTACAAGTATCACGATTCAGGCGTATGGCCCGGTTGGGAAGCACTCCTGATGATTGGCGCAGTTAATAACGAAAACGAAAACAACCTCCTTGCTGAGGAAATCTGGAACTCCTGTATCCGTGGTGCAGCAGCTTGTCTGACAAACTACGAGGTTATCGACTACGAAACAGGTGAGGGTCTCCACTCTACTCAGCAGCTCTGGTCTGTTGCTGCTACTATGGCAGGCTACTACAGAGTTCTCTTCGGTATGGAGTACACCACAGAGGGTATCACCTTTGACCCCTATGTTCCCGAATGGATGGAAGGTCCCTTCTACATCTACGGTTACAAGTACAGAGATGCAGAAATCGACATGGCGCTTCACGGCAAGGGCGACACAGTAAAGGCTATCTATGTAAATGACGAGCAGGTAGAGAACGATTATGTTCTTCCCGCAGATGCTGAGGGCTACTACTACATCGTAATCGAGCTTGAGGACAGCGGTGCAGAGGATATCATCAACCTCAAGGACGAGAACACAGCAAAGGCTCCCACAGCTCCCAATGCAACACTCAGTGGCTCCACACTCAAGTGGAACGCAGTTACAAACTGCACATACAAGGTATGGACAGGCACAGAGTATGTTGATGTTGAGGGTACAACCTACACAATCGACACAACCAAGTACGGTTGCTACAGTGTTGTTGCAGTTGACAAGACTACAGGTCTCTGGTCAGAGCTTTCTGCTCCCAAGGAGTACAACCCTGCAGGCACAAAGGTTACTGTAAATGCCAACAACTACTATGACAAGGCACCCACTGTATCAGGCTCAGTAGATTCTGCTGACAAGAAGACAGTTTACTTCACCAACAACAAGGGCTGGAGCAATGTTAACATCTTCTTCTGGGACGGCTCTATGAGCACAAGCTGGCCCGGTGAGGCTATGACCTTCGTTGGAAAGAACGACAACGGCGAGGATGTATATTGCTACTCTATCTCCAAGGATACTCCCAACATCATCTTCAACAACGGCTCTGATCAGACTATTGATATTACCTCAGGCGTTGAGGATAACGCAGGTTTCTATCTTAACAGCAATTCATCAGGCAAGTGGACAGTAGGTACTTGGACAAACACTACATTCAAGCCCGCTGATGCGGCTGGTGCAGGCTCCTTCACCGTTAAGGTTGATATTCCTGCAGACGGTGTATATCAGATGTCTGTTATCCACTCCAACCAGGGCGACCCCACTGCAGGTATCACAGCAGCTATCCGTTCCGTATATGTTGACGGCGAGGATGTAGGCTCACTGGTATTCCCTGCAATGAGCTTCACCCGTCAGGTCAGCTCACATCTGAGACTTGAGCTCACAAAGGGTCAGCACGAGGTTACAATCAAGTATGATTCTGAGAACTGGTTTGACAGAAATATGTCACAGGCTCACGGCGAGGCAAACAACAATGTAACATATCACACAGTACAGTTTGCACGCACAGGTGATATCGGTGAGGTTACACCTCCCACAACCAAGCCCACAGAGCCTGTAAGCAATGTGCTCCTGGGTGACGCAGACCTTGACGATAAGATTACAATCAAGGATGCAACTGTTATCCAGAAGTTCACAGCAAAGCTCTCAACACTTGAGGGTGACGCACTGAAGGCATCAGATACTGACGGCTCAGGCAATGTAAACATCAAGGATGCAACTGCTATCCAGAAGTTTGTAGCTGCTATTGAGACAGGCTATCCCATCGGAGAGCCCATCGAGTAATCAGTATATAAACTGAATAAATAAAACAATGGGGACTGCCTCAGCACAAAGCTGAAGCAGTCCCTTTCTTCTTCTGCAAAAAGTCAACCGCACCCCATAAAGAGTGCGGTTGATGCTTTAAGTATTATGTGATTGTGCTGATTTATTCAGCAGTATTAGCCTTTGCAGGCTCCTCTGCCTTCTCAGCAATTTCCTTAGTGTCAGCCTTGAGCTTTGAGTTAATCTGAATAACATTCTTAACAAGAAGAACGAACATCATAGAAACCTCAAATGCAAGACGAACAGCAATGGGGCCGCCAATCATAAGCAGGAGACCGTAGCCGCCTGTCCACTCAACTTTCAGATCGCCTGACCAGTTCTCCCAGAAAGAGAAGCCAAAGAGCATCATAGCACCTACTGTAATGCAAGCGATTGTTGCAAGGATGTAAAGTGCCTGAAGAATCTTCTCAAGGTAAAGCTCCTTAAAGCTAAAGAGGTCTCTTGCAAAAGAGAATAACTTGCTGAAGAATTTGTTTGTTGTCTTGATTTTACCTTCGGGGAGCACAAAGATGTATGTGCATACAGTAGCACCCAGAGCAAGTAAAACACCAAGAACAGTAAAGAATCCAACAGTGCTGAACATAAAATCCACTCCTATAAAAATTTTAGAGTATTGTAGCATATTTTGCACTAAGTGTCAAATTCTGACCATAATAAAAGCACTGCAGTTTTGCTTTTGCAGTGCTTTATGTGCTTGTTTTATAGTTTATCAGCAGGAGCCCTTGTAGCCTACGCCGTAGGTTTCGGTGTAATAATCCACTCTCTCGTTGTTGTCAAACACTGCAGGGTAGATGTTATCCTCGGGATTAATACCTGCCAGACGGCAGACAGCCTCATGGGTGCGTTTTGTAAGGTCTGTTCGCTGTTCTTTTGCAGATAAACTGTCGTCCTTGTAGATTGGCTCACCGATGTTGAGCGTAAAGCAGGCAATCTGTCTGAAAATGTGCTTTCTGATGAAATTCGGCTCCCTGTATGTAAATGCCATAGGTAGAACCGGCTTATCACAATCGCAGGCAAGGAACGCCACGCCTTTTTTGAAAGGTCTGATGGGTTTGTAATACTCCCACATACTGCCCTCGGCATAAATGTGAAGCCAGTTGCCTTCTTTCAGAAGTTTTTTCACTGCACGAAGATAGGAAAAGGTTGCCTTTGTGTCTTCTTCGGGAATGGGGATTCCGCCTACATGACGCATCATAGTGCCCCATTCGCCGTTGATGTTATCTGCCCATATGAGGACATATGGCTTTATAGGGGTTATTGCGCTGAGTATTCCCAGAAAATCCCACATATGTACATGATTACAGCAGGAAACGATTCCGTTTTGAATAACCTCTCTGTGCTTTTTCAGGTTTTCTTTTCCTTTGACTCTGAGCCCCAGCCGTATACGCACAACAGGAAAGACGATTATATTCAGCAGAATACGCAGAAAGAAGCTTCCTATACGGAAAGACGGTCTGTTGTCTACATAGGGGTAGTTGCTGTCAAAGGTGATTCCGCGGTTTTTCTTGAGTTTGAGGTAATGCTTATCTGTGTGCAGGGGATAGGGAAATTTGTCGGTTTTCGGGTCGAACATAAAACACTCCGTGATTTCTGTATGCGCCTGTCACGCATATGCTTATTTTCAATATAATATATAATAGCAAAAAAACTGCAAGGATTCAACAGGTGTGTGAACAGAATGTAAAAGATAGGGCAGATTTGTTGTAAACAGCAGTATCCTGTGATAAAATACGGAGTATGCTATTGACTCAGAGGTGGTAATATGAAAATAGGAAAAAAGCTGAAGATAACTAAGATTGCAGGTATAATTCTTTTTATAACCCTTGTAGTATCGGTAGTGTATTCCTTTGTCAACTTTCTGTTTGCACCTGCAGAGCTTGCGGACGCACAGCCTTATGAGAAGCTGAAGTCAGACTATCTGCTGATGACAACTCAGTGCTTGCTGGGTATAGTTGTTATGACACTGCCTGCTCTGCTTGACAGAAAATGGAAGATAGTAGTGCCTAACGCTATTGTTGTTCTGTACTATGCCTTCCTTTACTGTGCTATATATCTGGGGGAGGTGCACAGCTTCTACTACCTGATTCCCCATTGGGATACAATACTTCACGCTTTTTCAGGCGCAATGCTTGGAGCACTTGGATTTATACTTGTGGATATACTCAATAAGGATAAAAATGTAAGCGTAAGCCTGAGCCCATTATTCCTGTCTATATTTGCCTTTGCTTTTGCTCTTGCTGTGGGTGCTTTGTGGGAGATATACGAGTATTCCTTCGATGCTGTTTTAGGGCTGAATATGCAGAAGCACACCACAGAGGCAGGGGTGGCACTTGCAGGTACACAGGCATTGGCCGATACAATGAAGGATTTGATAATAGATGCTCTGGCGGCGTTTGCCGTGTCGGCGGTAGGCTTTGTTATAAGCAAAGCTAAACGCAGGGAAAAACCAAATACAGAAAAATAAGTAAAAGAAAACGGCGTCCGCAAACGCCGTTTCAGCTTGTCGATAAAGTATAAATCGTGGCTCCCCTTGTCAGGGGAGCTGTCACCGTAGGTGACTGAGGGGTAGTTAAAAAATTGCATTATATCTGCGTTTTCTCTCCCTCCGTATTTTGCCTTCGGCAAAATCCACCT
>JAFUJH010000001.1 GCA_017473775.1 Ruminococcus sp. | reverse complement strand
TTTCTCTCCCTCCGTATTTTGCCTTCGGCAAAATCCACCTCTAACTGAGCCTGTCTCCCTCTGTCACTCCGTGACATCTCCCTCACACTGTGAGGGAGTCTTCCCTCGTCAGAGGGAGGCACGGACTTTTTCTACAGTCACTAACCCCCGATGCATAACATCGGGGGTTTTACTTCTACAATTTTCAGTTCATAGATAATCCGCAGATTTTGCTGTCCTTGTTGAGGCAGATTGTAAAGGTTGCAGAACCGTTCTCACACTTGCACACAAGTACAACCACTGCGTATTCGCCTGCTTCATCATCAGAGGCTCCCCTCATTGACCAGGACAGGTACTTTGTAATTGCACCCTTCTTTTCCATCTTCTCCAGAGCATCATTCAAATCCTCTGTAGAAAGCTGAGCCTTCATTTCTTCGCTGAAGCTGTCCTCTGCTGAGTCAAACTCACCCTTGGAGATACTCATTGCAATCTCCTGAGCACGGGACAGCGTCTTGTCGGGGTCCATTCCTGCAGGCAAGGATGTCCCTGACATATTACAACCGCAAAGTAACATAACGCACAACGCCACACACATTATAACTGCTATACATTTTAATATAATCTTTCCTGTATTCATTCACATTCTCCTTGAAATCACTCTATATTATTCACAACACCCACAAACACAGGGATGTTTGACTCGTTATCAAAAATCACAAACACGAAGGGACGGTCAAATGTGAGTTCCTTTTCGGGAAGTTCAGGAATCTGAGCCGAGCCGTAAAGAATTTCAGCCACTGTTGCCGCTCCTGCCTTTGCACCCTGAGGGCCAACCTCAATGAACGCATCCTGTGTGACCTTGCTCACAAACACCTGTCCGGTATTGCTCAGGTTTGAAAAATCAGCCTTACTTGCATCAAACATCCCGTTTATTCCCATTAATTTCAGGCTGTCGGCAAGTTCAAGCCTTGACTCTACAGAAAACTGAGGAAGTGTAACAATACAAGTCTCCATAGGGGACTGGGAATCTAAAAGTGCAGTAAAACGGTTGCCTGTCAGCTTCTGTACAAATTCTGTAATATCCTGTCCGTCCTTCGGCAGTAAAGCCGCAAACTTGCAGGGCACATTCTCAAAACCTTTGATGAATCCCTCTGCATATGAAGTGCTTATGTAGTATTCCTTTGAGGTCATAAACTCTGCCTGAGTATCGCCCTTTGCACCGTGGAACTCACCCTCAGATATCTGTGTATCGGAATAAGGTGTAGCCCAAGCATCATTCAGAAGGGCTGTGTTAATCACTAATGCGGCAGAATCCCCCTCAACCTCATCAAGCAGCTTATCAATTTCTCCGTCTGTATTCTCAGATACCCAGCCGTTTATCTTTTCTGCAGTATCCTCCTGAGTAAAATCAACACGGAAAACACCAACATCGTAATAGTTTGCCGAGGTCTGCAGGAACGGGGATTTCACATCAAAGGTATCATTAAACCACAGTGAGTTTGCATTTTTAAAGTATCCGTCCTCGCTGTTAAACGCAACAAGTCTGCGACCAAGATAATACTCGCCTGTATTTATAAGGTCAACATCTGCACCTGAAGCAATAACATTTCTTATCTCGCTTCTGGTTTTATCAGCCGCTCCGTTTGCAAGGAGAGCCAGAACAGAAGATACCGACACAGGAGAGAGAACTACATTCTCTCCGTCCTGTACATTCTCTGCCAGAAGCTTCACACCGAAGTCGATTGCACCCTCTGCGTATTTTTCATAATTCTCAGGGGTGGTGTGCTCCTCAGATAAGAAATCATACACCGGAATATCCTCGGAGCGGTCATAACCCTTCCTGAGATTTTCATCTCCCGAAACAAGCGAATCACCGCCGCAAGCACACAGTGCCAGCACCAATATCAGAGCCATCACAGTACAAATTATCCGTTTCATTATTTTCCTCCTTACAGGGACTATGTATATATAATAAGGTTTTTTGCCGCGAATTTCAACCTGATTGACGGTTTTTCCTGTTTAGTTATAATTGAATCCAAAAAAACGCCAATCCTATGCCGTAAGTTTGGCAGATATTACATAGGAAAAATGCAGGTTTTATCTTTCTTTTTTTGGAGATTTATTGTATTATATATATCGAATATGAAAACAATGTGAAAATATATCTTTTTTTGAAAAAGAGGTTTTTGTATGAATAAAAATAAGAGAAGATACCGCAAGGAATCAGGCGGTGTCAACAAGAAGCAGTTTGCTTTTTTACTGACTCTTGCGGCAGTTGTGTGCATCGCGGTTGTATTGCTTGTAACCTCTCTCACCGCCTGCTCCAAGGACCCTGCTCCCACATCCCCCACAGACTCCGGTACCATTGACGAGAGCTCCTATCAGTTTGCTGAGGGTATATATGTTGACGACCTGCACTTGGGCGGTATGACCTACAAGCAGGTAAAGGAAGAGCTCCTTGCTCAGTGCGAGGATATAGACAAGTCCTTTACACTTACCGTCACAGCTCAGGACAAGGAGTACAAATACTCAGAGGCGGACTTTACCTATACCAACAATACAGAGGATATCCTTACTCAGGCTGTAGAGTACAACGACAAGCTTTCTGAGAAGGACAGCGACAACACCAAGACCTTTGAGCTTATCACCTATGTGTCTGAGTCCTCTGTCAACGAGTTGGTTGCAAATATAGCCAAGGAAATAGACAGAGAAGCAAAAAATGCCACCATCGGCAGTGCTGAGAACAACGATATATCCTTTGTCAAGGACAGCACAGGTCTCAAGCTAGACCAGGAATCCCTGTGTGCTGATATGACAAAAGCAGTCAACAAGCTCCTGACAGGCAAGGACAGCTCTGCAAGCCTTGAGGCAAAGGTTGAGGAGATACAGCCCTCACTTACCTTCAATGACTTAAACGGCAAGATTGAGCTTATTTCCTCCTTCTCTACATATTCCACCAACACAACCGACGGCAACCACAATATGGCACTTGCTCTGGCGGCTTGCAACGGCTCTGTTATTGAGCCCGGTGAGGTATGGTCATTTAACGCCTGCACAGGCAACAGTAACCTGACCTCTCTGGGATACCGTGCTGCCACTGTTATCATCGGCGGTGAGCTTGTACCCGGTATCGGCGGCGGTCTGTGCCAGTCCTCTACCACCATATACAATGCGGCTATCCGCACCAATATGGAAATTGTAGAAAGATACTGCCACTACTATCAGTCCACCTACGCAGATGCAGGACTTGACGCTACTATCGACTATCCTTATCTTGACTTAAAGCTCAAGAATACCACTGACTATCCTATGTACTTCCAGTGCTATATGTCAGGCAGGACTCTTTACTGCAATATCTACGGATATCAGGATCCCTCCTTCGACGAGGTTAAGGTAAATTCCTCTATTTACGAGGCAAACCGCAAGGAAAATTACTACAAGGCTTCTGCTGAGCGTATATTCCTCAAGGACGGCAAAGAGGTCTACCGCGAGCAGCTTCCCTACTCCACATATCATTATGTTGCTCCCGGCGAGAGTGCAACCACAACCGCACCCGAGACCAAGCCCGCAAAGCCCACACCAAAGCCCACCAAGCCTGCGGCGGCTACCACAGCTCCCGTATCTCCCGACACTACACCTGTGGAGACAAATCCTCCCGAGACAACTCTCCCTGCAGACCCTGTAGAACCCTCAAACCCTGTTGAGACACCCATTGTAACAACACCAATTGAATATTAAGACTTAATATTACAATGAATTTTAAAACTCCTTTTGCAAATGCTATTAAAAATTGCAAAGGGAGTTTTCTTTTTATGATAACACGCAAAGGCAGGTACACTGTTGTATTTTCAGACGGGCCGAAAATCCTCAGCTTTGCATCGGTGGCAGGTCCTAAAGAGGCACAAGGGCCGCTTAGCAAGAAGTTCGACAAAATAATCTACGATCCCAAGGCAGGAAAGGCAACATGGGAGCAGGCAGAAAGCCAGTTGCAGAAGGAATCTCTGGGGCTTGCCATATCCAAGGCGGCACTTCACGCCGAGGACATAGACTTTATATTTTCAGGTGATTTGCTGAATCAGTGTATCTCCTCCAGCTACGGACTGAAGGATTTTTCCATTCCATATCTGGGTCAGTACGGAGCCTGCTCCACTATGGCTCAGACCCTGATTATGGGCGCAATCACCCTGGAATCAGGAGCCGCCAGACTCTGTGCCTGTGTGACCTCGTCCCACTTCTGTTCTGCAGAGCGTCAGTACCGCTTCCCCCTTGAGTACGGCGGACAGCGTCCCCCATCTGCACAATGGACGGTGACAGGCTCAGGCTGCTGCATATTAGGCACAGGCAAAGGAGCTAATCCCGTAATCTGCGGTGCAACTGTTGGCAGAATAACAGACCTTGGCGTCACAGATGCCAACAATATGGGGGCCGCCATGGCTCCTGCCGCCGCACAGACAATTGTGGACTTTTTCTCTGATACAGGTAAATCCCCCTCGGACTTTGACCGTATATACACAGGGGACTTGGGACAAGTGGGCTCAAAGCTTTTATATAGTCTTACAGAGGATGCAGGACTCAACATTCGCGACAAACACCTTGACTGCGGTCTGCTTATCTTTAACAGGGATTTACAGGATGTACACGCCGGAGGCTCGGGTTGCGGCTGTGCCGCTTCGGTGTTGTGCTCTCACATTCTGCCTCAGATAAAAGAGGAAAAGCTCAAGGATGTGCTTTTCATAGCAACAGGTGCACTTATGAGTCCCACCTCCTGTCAACAGGGACAAAGCATCCCCTGTGTTGCTCACCTAGTGCATATATCAGCAGGAACTTAATTTCACACAAAGGCACTAAAAAAACCGAACTTTGTTAACAAAAGGTATTTTCAAAGGTGTGATAATGTGTTATTATTATAGTGTATCACTATCCATTATGGTATGTGCATATACTATCATTACCACATTATGAGGGTTTGTTATGTTCAATAAGCTCAAGGAGCTTGACGCTCGGGTGCTCAAATCCATTAAAAAGCTCCACAACCACACCAACAACAGAATAATGGCGGTAATTACTCACCTTGGCTCAGGAGGCACCGTCTGGTTTGCAATGTGCATTCCTCTCATTATCTCCAAGCAGCTTCGCACCGCAGGACTCAATATCCTCCTCAGCCTGTTTATCACCTGGCTTATAGGAGAAATTACAATCAAGCGTCTTGTGGCAAGGGTACGCCCCTCTGAGGAGTTGCCCGAGGACGAGCAGATTATCAAGCGTCCCAAGTACTACTCCTTCCCATCGGGGCACTCTGCCTCCTCCTTCTCTGTAGTAGCAGTGACTATGCTCAGATGTCCTGTGTGGATTATAATTCCCACCTTTGTGTTGGCAACCCTGATTGCCTTCAGCCGACTTTATCTGCGTGTTCACTACCTGACAGATGTTGCCGCAGGTGTCATACTGGGGCTTGGCTGCGGATTCTCATCGGTGGCACTTTATAATGTAATAGCCGCCAATCTTATCAGATAACCTGTAAATCACTCAACGGTTTTTGCTTTGTGCAAGGACCGTTGTTCTTTTTTGTAATAATAAAAATTTTTGAAAATTCTCTTTTATCCGTTGACTTTGTCGATAATACAGATTGTAAAATTAAATCCGCGAAAATCCTAAAAAAGAATATTTTTCAACACACTGAAGTTTTATTCAAAAAAGGAAATTTCACTTCGATTTAGTTAAAATCTGGGTTTGAGAGCTTAGTTATTCACATTTTCCACATAGTTTTCAACATTTTTGTTGATAAATACGAATAATACAATCCGTATAGTTCTAACAGGAAATTATTAATGATTTTCTTAGAGAATTATAAAGCACTGCACACCTGCCCAATTATCAGAAAAACCTACCAATTTTAAAATTCTTCTGTCCCGTCCTGAATATATCAACCAAAACAAGCCAATGCTACTGATAGCACAAAGCACAAAAAAGGAGAGACAGCAGTGATAAAAGGCGTAAACAGACAGGTGATAGAGATATCCGACCCTAACAGCATATACTACGAGCGTGCATGGCTTGTGGTTCGCCCCGAATATGTGAGGATTCAGCAAAGTGTACTGGACAAAGAAGCAAAAAGCCTTATGAAGGATATAGGCAGACCCTCCTGTATGGGCGTCAAGCGAAGTTTCGGGTTCTGGGCGTTGAGGCTCGGCTTCTCTGCACTGATAGGAGCAGGAATCTCCACTCTGATTCACTGCTTTGTGCTGTAAGCAATTAAGTTATATTCCCAAACCCCTGTGCATACATTGTACAGGTGAGATTATGACAGAAAAATTATTTAAAAAACTGGAAGCTGCAGGAGGTATAGTGGTTTTTGCCATTGCCTCCTTTTTGCATTTTCTGTTTGAATTAACAGGCGAGTCGGTACTGGGTGCATTGTTAGGGGCTGTGAATGAGAGCGTCTGGGAGCATCTGAAAATTTTTGCAATTGCATACCTGATATGGGCAGTGGTAGAACTTCTGTGGGCTCAGCCTCCTCTCAAAGCATTTGTCTGGGCTAAGGCTGTGGGAGTATACGCACTGTGCATATCCATTGCAGGCTTTTTCTATCTGTACACAGGACTTCTTGGCAAATCAGTTTTAATCGTAGACCTGTTGTCAGGGCTTGTATTCTCCTTTTTAGCCCACTATATTTCATACAAGCTGACCGTAAGCTGTCGCAATCGGGGACAGTTCTTCTACACAGGGCTTATGCTTTTGTTTCTGATGCTTGTGATGATTCTGTGCTTCACCTACTATCCTCCTGAAGCCGACCTTTTCCGCGACCCTGTCACAGGAGAATACGGTGTCCCTGTTGATATCCCCGACCCGGGTGCCCGAGTCCTCGACACTCTGTATATGAAATAGGCTATTTCTTACAAAAATACCCGTAAATTTTTAGCAAAGGCTATTCTCAAACAATCTCTTTTGTGTTACAATATAATATGTATAGGTATTTCTAAAACAAGCAGATAATAAGTGTACGCAAATAAACAGTAGTACATATAAAGAGGAAAGATAAATATGTCAGATAATCAAAGAGACAACACAAAGAAGCCTGCTGCAGACCGCAGTGAGGATATCATATTCGGCAGAAATCCCGTCAGCGAGGCTATCCGATCAGGCAGAGCCATTGACTCTGTACTCGTAGCAAGGGGCGCCAAGACAGGCGCTATTGTGGGAATCCTTGCAAAAGCAAAGGAGAAAAAGCTCCGCATTAAAGAGGTTGACCCCAAGAAGCTGGACTATATGTGCTCAGGAGGTACACACCAGGGCATAGCCGCAGTAGCCGCAGTATGCGAGTACAAGGAGCTGGAGGATATCTTCAGCCTTGCTCAGGAGAGAGGGGAGGACCCCTTCGTAATTATTCTGGACGAGATTGAGGACCCCCACAACTTAGGCGCTATCATCCGTACTGCCGAATGTGCAGGCGCTCACGGCATAATCATTCCCAACCGAAGAAGTGCAGGACTCAGCTTCACAGTAGGCAAGACCGCCGCAGGTGCTGTGGAGTATGTGCCTGTAGTCCGTGTACCCAACATTCCCTCTGTCATCGACACTCTGAAGGAAAAGGGTCTGTGGGTTTACGGCGCAGATATGAACGGACAGGACTACCGCAAATGTGATATGAAGGGCGCTGTGGCACTTGTCATCGGCAACGAGGGCAAGGGCATCGGCAGACTTGTGAGAGAAAAATGTGATGTAATAGTATCCTTGCCTATGAAGGGTAGGATAAACTCCCTTAACGCATCTGTTGCCGCAGGCATACTGATGTACAGAATCGCAGAAGACAGATAACCTAACCTTAACATACAGATTTTCAAGGAAGTGAAAAGCATGAGTAATGACCCCAAGGGCACACCCACAGGTGCAACGGACGATACCATCGACTCCATTATCGAAGAAACAAGGTTTTTATCAGAACAGGAGAAAATGGCTAAGGAAGCCGCAAGACTCAGCGGCGGCCCTAAAATGGAAGAAATATACAGCAACACCAGCAAAGAGGTAAGGCTCACAAACCAGAGCCCATTAGATGTAGAGACAGACGATGCTCCTGCTCAGACAGAGGACGCTGACTCTGAGGACTCAGCCACAGAGGAGACACCTGCAGAGGACAAGGAGCCTGAGGCTGACACGGTGGTTACACTTTCTCCCGAATACGATGAGGGTACCACCATCTCTGACGAGATAATCGACGAGGTTGACAGCTTCAAGGTACGCTCTATACATATGAAGGATGTTGATTCCATAGACATAGACTTGAGCGACGAGGAGGACACCCCCGATGCTCATAGCACCGGCACAGAAGCATCGGAGGATGCAGACCCCACACAGGATGCAGAGGATGACGGACTGAGCAACTTTGAGCGTCTGTTCGGCAAGCCAAAGCCTGTAGGTGCTGTACAGACTGTAGTATCAAGAGTACCTGTTTATCAGCACGAGAGCAAGGTAGAGAAAGTTCATGTCCGTGCAGGCAAGTTCTCTGCCGTAGTTGAAAACGAATACAAAAAATATCTGGATTCTCCTAATCCTGTTATCTCCCAGAATCTGAAGCCTGAGAAGGAGTCCGCAACCACTGACGAAAACGAAAAGCCCAGTGCAAAGAAAATCGCCGAGGGCTTCATCGGCAGGATTGTGAGCTTTTTCTCCTCACCTGAGGAGGATTCAGCCGACGACTTCAGAGAAAAAACAATTCAGATTGAGGACTTCAGAAGCCATCAGGATGCCAAATCTATTATGCAGGAGGTCAACTCCAACATCCGCAAGATGTTTGTCAACAGCATCTTCACAGGTGTGCTGTTCCTCCTGTCGCTGATACTCACTATCGTCACCCGTATTATCGCCGATACACTGAGCAAGAGTTACCTTGCATCTATTCTGCTGGCGATTTTCAGCTTCCTGATGCTTCTTATCTCCTGCTGGGTAAACCGAGTGACTATCCTGAACGGTATCTCTACACTCAAGAAGTTCAAGGGCAACTCCGACACAGGTGCCGCGGTTGCCGCTATCGCCGCTGTGCTTCAGGGCATTGTGGCAATTGTAATCCCCACAGATTTCTTCGGCGGTAATCAATATATTTACTCCGCTCTTGCTATATTGGGGCTTCTGCTCAACACACTGGGCAAACTCTTTATGGTGCTGAGGGTCAAGGATAACTTCCGCTTTGTCACCAACAAGACCACCTCAGCCTATTCCGCCAAGATTTACACCAACGAGGATGTAGCCCGTCAGCTTGTCAGCGGAACAACCCAGGACAAGCCCATCATTGCATATCAGCACGAGACAGACTTCCTCAGCGACTTCCTGCGGCTTTCATATTCTCCCGACCCATCCGAGGATATGGCAGGCAAGCTTGCACCTGTGACCATTCTCTGTTCGCTGTTTGTTTCCGTCCTCTACGGCATTGTTGCCAAGGATGTGTGGGGAGCCTTCTCCGCACTGGCAATTATGGCTTGCGTGTCGGCTCCTATGTGCGACCTGTTAGCGGTCAACCTGCCCTTGTGGCGTCTGTGTAAGGACACATTGTCCAAGAACGCTATGATAAGCGGCTACCCTGCAGTGCGTCAGTTCTGCGATACAAAGGCAGTTGTATGCGAAGCACGAGACCTTTATCCTGTAGACAGCATCACCTTAAACGGTGTGAAGGCTTTTACTAACACAAGAATCGAAGAAGGTATGCTTGCCGCCGCCGCAGTGCTCAAAGAGGCCCAGAGCCCTATGGCAAGCGTGTTTGACCATGTTTCCCGCAACAGCAAGAGTGCCCTGCCCAAGGTGGAGAGCGTTCTCTATGAGGACGGCTTAGGACTTGTAGGCTGGGTAGGGGGCGAGCGTATACTTGTAGGCTGCAGAGCTTTGCTTGAGAAATACGCAGTACAGACTCCTTCTGAGGAATTTGAAGAAAAACAGAAGATTGACGGCAGACAGGTAACCTACCTTGCACGGTCAGGGGAGCTTCTTGCCATGTTTGTCACCACTTATGCCACAACCCTGAGGATAGCGCAACAGCTCCAGAAGGCTGAGGAAAATGGCATCAGCCTCTTAGTTCGCACCACTGATTGCAATGTAACAGGAGAGAAAATCGCCGATGACTTCGGCATATTCTTCCGCTCTGTCAAGGTGCTTCCCACAGGACTCGGCAATGTATGTCAGGAGATAACCTCTGTCAAAGAGGACTCCAGCCGCGCATACCTTGCAACCCGTGGCTCCTTTATGTCATTCCTGCGTGCAGTGTCAGGCTGTGTCAAGCTCAAGAGCAACATCTCACTTTCTGTTGTGATTCAGCTTATCGGCGTTGTGTTGGGCATTGTGCTCATGGCAAGCATCGCACTCTTTGCAGGAGTAGGTGCACTCAAGAATCTTGAGGTTCTCCTCTGTGTTGTATTCTGGGCGGCGGCCACCATCATTGTCCCTGCACTGCAAAAGCCGTAATTTGTTTTCTCTCCCTCCCTCAAAACCTTGGTTTTGCCACCTCCTTTGAGGTAAGGGAGGCTTTATAAAGATAAATTTATATTGGAGTTGATTATATGCTTATAGCACCCTCTCTGCTGTCCTGTGATTTCTCTCGCTTTGGCGAGGAGATAAGCCGTATGGACAAGGCAGGTGCAGACTTTATGCACCTTGATGTTATGGACGGACACTTTGTGCCTAACATCACCTTCGGAGCTCCCGTTATCAAGTGGGTAAGGAAGTACACAGACAAGCCCTTTGATGTACATCTGATGATTTCTGACCCCCTTAAATACATCGATGACTTTGCTGATGCAGGCGCGGATATCATCACCTTCCATGTGGAGGCTGACTCTGATATTCAGGCTACCATAGATAAAATCAAAAGCCACAACATCAAGGCTGGTCTTGTTATCAAGCCCAACACCCCTGCGGATGTGGTGTTCCCTTACCTTGACCAGTTATATATGGTGCTGGTAATGACCGTAGAGCCGGGATTCGGCGGACAGTCATTTATGGCAGATATGCTTCCTAAAGTTCAGGCTATCCGCAAAGAGGCAGACCGCCTTGGACTCTGTGATTTACTCATACAGGTTGACGGTGGAATAGGCGAGCAGAACATCAATCAGGCGTTCAAAGCAGGAGTCGATGTTTGCGTAGCAGGCACATCCGTGTTCAAAGCAGAGGATGCCGCCGTTGCTATTAAGAATATGAAGGACAAATGCATCTGATATACAGATAAACAAGAGAAGCAGACAGATTACCCTGTCTGCTTCGTTTTCTTTTGCCTACAGAAATAAAATATTGACAGTTGTCTTTTCTGATAGTATACTGAGAATATAAACTATAAGGAGGTTTTTGAAATGAAAAACTTAAAGCAAATTTTATCCTTTGTGCTTGTGCTTTTACTTGCACTTTCATCTGTAGTCCTTACAGCCTCTGCCGAGGATTTTGTACCCTCTGAGGAGCCTGTGCTCTACTTTGAGGTACCTGAGGACTGGAATAATGTAACATCCATATTCTGCCACATCTGGTCCTACGGAGGAGATCCTCTTGCAAACTGGCAGAGCAAAAAAGAGCGTTGCACAGAGACCGACACTCCCGGTGTTTATTCCTATGACATTACAGCTAAGACAAAAGCAGAGCTGGAAGACGGGGTTATGTACTGTGTAATCTTCTCTGCAGATACAGGTATGCAGACCTACGATCTTCTTTTCAGCACAGAATGCTTTGGTGACACAGCATACTGTGACGGCACTACATACGAAAATCCCGAGGACAGCAGCAAAACTGCACAGGCTGCTTTCTGGAGGCATCAGGACTCTTTTGTATACGGTCCCGTGCTGAGTATAACTTCTATCGGCAACATTACAGGCACAGCTTTACCTCCTAATGTATTTGCCTCTGATCTCTTATATGATTTTCTGACAGGCCCTAAACTTGATAATGCACGCACATATTCAGGTAAATCCGACCAGGAAATCATAGATGACCTTGCTCAGACACTGAAGCTTTCCAAAGAGGAAGTTGCAAATATTATTACACTTGCAGGTGTTGAGGTTGACTGGTCAGCAGGCGGTGTTTCCTCAGGCGACGAAGCCTCCCGTGATGAAAACGCTCCTCTCGAGAGCACCACCGACTTCATTCGCGGCGATGCAGATATGGACGGCACTGTGAATATCAAGGATGCAACCTACATTCAGAAGGCAGTTGCAGGTCTTGAGACTATGAGCCTTATCGAATGCCTTGCAGGCGATGCAGACACAATGGGCGATATAAACATTAAGGATGCAACAGCAATCCAGAAGTTTATCGCAGGTATAGAGGTTATGCCTGCCCTCAACATACACTGCAGATTCGACCCCGACACAGGTATAATTCATATAGTGGTACCTGAGTAACCTGCAGCCTGAACAAATCCATAAAACGCACAAAACCGCAAGGACTCTAAAATCCTTGCGGTTTTCTTTGTTTTGCTATGTTTTTACAATATAAAATAAAAAAAGCCGAGCCATTGCTCGACATCCCTGTAAACCAATATGTGGTGCCGGTGACCGGACTTGAACCGGTACGATATTGCTACCGAGGGATTTTAAGTCCCTTGTGTCTGCCATTCCACCACACCGGCAGATAGTAATTTAAGTGGTGACCCGGACGAGAATCGAACTCGTGTTACCGCCGTGAAAGGGCGGTGTCTTAACCTCTTGACCACCGGGCCACATGGTAGCGGAAATAGGACTTGAACCTACGACACTTCGGGTATGAACCGAATGCTCTAGCCAGCTGAGCTATTCCGCCATATGTGCTACCACAAAGTAGCAAGGATAATTATATTCAAAAAGAGTGGATTTGTCAAGTGTTTTTTGCGTTTTTTGCAAAAAGATTTTTCTGTATCAGACACAACACCAAACTTGCTCTTACCTAAGTTTACCCGGATAGGGAGCATATATTCCTTCTTTTCTTATATGTCGATATTGTTGATTTTTACGAAGCATTGTGATATAGTATAAAATGTAATAATGCAGGCTTTCTGCTTATAATCGGCAATAGCTGAAATCATAAATGAAAGGATGATTTTTTTGTCCGCCAAACACACTAAGAACAACAAACCCGTCAGCTTCAAAGAGAAGTTCGGCATCGACGGCAACAAGATACTCACATCTTTGCTTGCAGGCTTTACCGTACCCTTTGTGCTTTTAATCTGTGCAACCTTCAGCGTTTATTTTTCAAACTCTGCAGAGTTCACCTTTGCACTTGCTGACTTTGCACCTGCTTTCATTCTTATATCTCTGGGAATTTTTGCAGTTATCACTGCGGCTCTGCTACTGACTAAGGGCACACTCAGACACTCAATCTTCACTTTGTGTGCCTTCCTTGTAACTGCCGGCTTCATTCAGAGCCTTGTCACCAATATGACCTTTCAGGGTATGCCCGGTGACGGAAACGCAGAATACGCCTCAACAGCTAAGATTATGATTAACTTCACTGTGTGGGTTGCTCTGTGTTCAGTGTTTCTTTGGTTCGGACTGCTCAGCAAAAAGGCAGAAACAGGCAGAAGCATTATGACCTTCCTGCTGGTACTTGTGCTTGTTATGCAGACAGTGAGCCTTATTCCTGCGGCTATCACTTATGCAAACGAGCAGGCAAAGCCTGACGACACTACTATGGAGAACAAGGATATCTACCTTACTACCGACGGAATGTTTGAGCTTTCTTCAAAGGACAACATCGTTGTTATCGTCCTCGACCGTTTTGATGACAACTACTTCAAGGAAATCTTAAATTCAGGCTCTCCGTATCTTGATTCTCTGGACGGCTTCACCTACTATGAGGACAACATAGCCAAGTACCCCCGTACCTATCCTGCTGTGACCTCTATGCTCACAGGTATGGAGAATGACTACACAGGCACACGCACTCAGTACTTTGAGGATGCGTACACACGGAGCACCTTCCTGCCTGACCTGAAGGCAAACAACTACGAGATTAACCTGTATATCCCCTCATACTATGCCTACGATAATGCGGCTGTATTTGGCGATCTTGTTGCAAACACCTCTGCCGCTGAGGGCTACACCATATCCTCAAAGGGTGAGCTTATCGGCAAGCTGTTTGAGCTTTCCTCCTACTTCTGGGCTCCCGAGATATTCAAGTCAAACTCCATCGGCTCCTCCTCCTTCGGCGATATTGTAACTCTGGACGGAGACGCTCCCAAGTATGAGATGACAGAGACCAGCGACCCTGAAATATACAAGAACTTCGTTCAGACAGGGCTCACAACTCAGAACAAGAAAAACACCTTCTCCTTCCTCCATCTGAGAGGCTGTCACTCTCCCTATGCAATGGACGAAAACTGCAACTTAGCAGAGAAAAACTCTGTAACCTCACTCCAGCAGACCACAGGTTGCTTCAAGTTCATCAGCGAGTATATAGCTCAGATGAAGAAGCTGGGCATCTACGAGAATGCTACTATCATCATCACAGGCGACCATGCTGCTCTGGACTCTGACTCCAAGGAATATGCAAACGAAAACCTGACAGGACTCCTTGTGAAGAAAAGCGGAGACTCAGGCACTAAGCTTCAGATAAGCTCTGCGCAGGTATCTCAGGACAATCTCCACGCTACCATCGTCAAGTCTGCAGGCATCAAGACCTCCACTGACTACGGCTTAGCTTATGATGAGGTTCCTGTTGGTCAGGATATGACCCGTATCCATTACTTCCAGCTTTACACAGGCTCAGACCGCAAGGACGAAAATCTGACCTATACCATCACAGGTGACGGCACAGACTTTGCAAACTGGGACATCACTGACCGCGAACACATTGGTTATATGTATAAATAATCTATATCAAAAACAGCCACCGAGCTTTATCCACTCGGTGGTTTTTCACTTGAGCTTATCACGCCTGAAAGGATAGTGGTTTAATTGGAACGCAACAAAGAAATCAGATTTCATCGAAGTAAAAGGCACATTATTTCTTCACTGATAACAGGCTTTGCAGTACCCTATCTGCTTCTTATCTGTGCTTCTCTGAGCATTTACTTCAGCAATTCGGATGAATTTATCTTCCACATTGCTGATTTTATGCCTGCTTTTCTGCTCCTTTCACTGATAATGTTCGTTGTCATATCCGCTGTTCTTCTTATAACAAAAGGTTGGCTTCATAACACAATTTTTGCGCTTTGTGCAGGAGGAATAGTGTGTACATACATTCAGACTCTCGTCACCACTCTGACCTTCAAGGGTCTCCCCGGTGACGGTACCGCACTCCCTGCGTCCCCTGTGCAGATGGTAATTAATCTTATTATATGGATTGTTGTCCTTGCACTTGTGCTTTGGTTAGGTGCGTTCTTCTCTAAGGCTGAATCAATACGAAAAGCACTCTGCTTTCTGATAATCCTCATATCCGTTATGCAGACAGTGAGTCTCATTCCCTCTGCAATCAACTACTCCGACAAAGACAATAGTCAGGATAACACCTATTACCTGTCAACAGAAAACCTGCTGGAATTATCATCAGCGGACAACATCATTGTATTTGTACTGGACTGCTTTGACAGAGATTTTTATCTTGACCTTGTAAATAACTACCCGGAAGCAACAGACTCCCTTGACGGCTTCACCTATTATGACGACAACATTGCCACATTCCCCAGAACATTCCCTGCAACACCCTCTATGATAAGCGGAATTAACACCGACTTTTCTTTAAGCCGTAAGGAATATTTTGCGCAAGCCTACGGTGCATCTCCGTTGCTTAACGATTTACAGAAAAACAACTACAAAGTCAATCTTTACACGCCTTCCTTCCACGGATACGAAAATGCAGATGTGTTCACAGACAAGGTTGCTAACCTTTGCCTGTCTGAGGGCAGCCGTGTAACCTCAGAGTCCGGCTTTATAAAAAGAATGCTTCTGCTTTCTTCCTACTTCTGGCTTCCCGATTTTATGAAATCCGAGACAATCTCTGCCAATTCCTTCAACGAGGTTGTTACCCTTGAGGGAGATATCCCCAAATATTCAGTAGACAACAACACCGATGCAGGTATTTATCAACAGCTTCTCTGCACAGGACTGTCTGTGCAAGATGATAAAAACACCTTTACCTTCCTGCATATCAGAGGCTGTCACTCACCCTATGCTATGGACGAAAACTGTAATGTTGTTGAATCAGGCAGTGTGACACCCCTTGAGCAGACAAGAGGTGCTTTCCGAATTGTAAGCGAATACCTGAATCAGCTGAAAAAGCTGGGAATATATGAGGATGCAACCATCATCATCACAGGCGATCACGCCGACCTTAAATTTGATTCTTCAGACTACACCGAGCCCATGCTCACTGCTCTCCTTGTGAAGAACAAGGGCGAACAGGGAACACCCCTCAGAACAAGCACAGCTCAGGTATCACAGGCAAACCTTCACGCTTCAATCGTTAAGTCGGCACAGCTTCAGACTGATTACAGCTACGGCAGAGCCTATGACGAAATCGGCGAGGACGAGGATGTCACCCGAATCCACTATTTTCAGCTACACACAGGCAGTAAACGCAAGGATGAAAACCTGACCTACGAAATCACAGGTGCAGGTACTGACTTTTCAAACTGGGAGGTTATCTCCCGTGAGGAAATAGGCTACACCTACAAATAACAATTACACGGTATACTAAAAAGCAACCCCCGATTGAGAAAAATCTCAGTCGGGGGTTTTCTGCGGCTATGCCGCTTATTTATTTGTTATGCACCGAAAGAAGCACAAATCTCAGTAATTATAATTACTGCTCTGCTCTCTTCTTCAGCTCCTCGTAACGAGCAACTGCATTTGCCTGTGCATCCTCAAAGAGCTTCTCTGCTCTCTCGGGGAAGGAGCGTGTCAGTGAGCTGTAACGAGCCTCAGACAGGATGAACTCCTTGTAATCTGCAACAGGAGCCTTGCTGTCAAGAACGAAGGGATTCTTGCCCTCTGCCTTGAGTCTGGGATCAAAGCGGAAGTTATTCCAGTATCCGCACTCAACGGCACGAGCCATTTCCTTCTGACAGTTCTGCATACCGCCCTTGATGGAGTGCATCTCACAGGGAGCGTAGCCGATGATGAGAGAAGGACCGTTGTAGGACTCAGCCTCTTTGATAGCCTTCAGAGTCTGATTCATATCAGCGCCCATAGCAATCTGAGCAACATAGATGTAACCGTAGCTCATTGCGATGTCTGCAAGGGACTTCTTCTTGATAGCCTTACCTGCTGCAGCAAACTGAGCAACCTGACCAATCTGAGAAGCCTTGGAAGCCTGACCGCCAGTGTTGGAGTAAACCTCTGTATCGAATACGAAGATGTTTACATTCTCGCCTGTTGCAAGAACATGGTCAACACCGCCGAAGCCGATATCGTATGCCCAACCGTCACCACCGAAGATCCATACGGACTTCTTGGAGAGGTACTCGGAGTTGTCGATAACATCGCGGCAAATATCGCAATCTGCGTTCTGAGCCTTGAGTGCTGCTGTCAGAGCCTTGGAAGCTGCTGCGTTCTTGTCGCCATCCTCGAGAGTTGCAAGGTACTCCTCAGCTGCTGCCTTAACCTCGGCAGAAGCCTGCTCAGAGGCTGCAATCATCTTAACCTTCTCGATGAGTCTGTCGCGGATAGCCTTCTGGCCAAGGTACATACCGAGACCGTGCTCTGCGTTATCCTCAAACAGGGAGTTTGCCCAAGCAGGACCGTGGCCCTCCTTGTTAACTGTGTAGGGAGATGTTGCTGCAGGGCCGCCCCAGATAGAAGAACAACCTGTAGCGTTGGAGATGTACATTCTGTCACCGAACAGCTGTGTAACAAGACGAGCGTATGCTGTCTCTGCACAACCTGCACAGGAGCCGGAGAACTCAAGGAGAGGCTGCTTGTACTGAGAGCCAATGAGGTTCAGATTTGCTGTAGTCTCGGGCTTCTCTGTTACATTTGCAACACAGTAATCGAATACTGCCTGCTCTGCCTCCTGGCTCTCACGGGATACCATAGTCAGGGAGTTTGTGGGACATACGCCAACGCAAACGCCGCAACCCATACAATCAAGGGGAGATACAGCCAGTGTGTATTTGTAGTTTGTCTTAACAACGGGCTTGGGAGCAACCTTCATATTCTCGGGAGCTGCCTCTACCTCTTCGTCAGAAAGAGCGAAGGGACGGATTGTAGCGTGAGGACATACGAAGGAGCACTTGTTACACTTAGCACAAGTCTCTGCATTCCACTCGGGAACCATAACTGCAACGCCGCGCTTCTCGTAAGCGGAAGCACCCTGCTCAAATGTACCGTCGATGTGGTCCATAAATGCGGAAACGGGGAGGGAGTCACCGTCCATCTTGGAAACGGGAACCATAATGCCGTCAACCATCTTTGTGAGCTTCTCGCGACCAACGGAAGCAGTAGCTACAGTTGCATCCTCAGCAGTTGCCCAGTTCTCGGGTACATCAATCTTAACATAAGCGGAGGCACCCATATCGATTGCCTTCTCGTTCATCTCAACGATTTCTTTACCCTTCTTCATGAACTTCTGAGCTTTTTCCTTCATGTAACCGATTGCTTCCTCAGGAGGAAGAACCTTAGCAAGTGAGAAGAAAGCAGACTGAAGAACTGTATTTGTACGCTTGCCCAGACCAATCTGTGCAGCGATATCGATAGCGTTAACTGTATAAAGCTGGATGTTGTTCTCAGCAATATATCTCTTGGATGCTGCGTCGAGCTTCTCAGAAAGCTCTTCTGCGCTCCACTGGCAGTTGATAAGGTACACACCGCCGGGCTTAACATCCTGAACCATCTTGTAGCCCTTCTCTACATAAGAGGGGTTGTGGCAAGCAACGAAGTCAGCCTTGTTGATGTAGTAGGGTGACTTGATGGGCTTATCGCCGAAACGCAGGTGGGAGATGGTGATACCGCCTGTCTTCTTGGAGTCATACTGGAAGTAAGCCTGAACGAACTTCTCTGTATGGTCACCGATAATCTTGATGGAATCCTTGTTAGCACCAACAGTACCGTCGCCGCCGAGACCCCAGAACTTGCACTCGATTGTGCCTTCTGCTGCAGTGTTGGGAGCGGGCTTCTCCTCAAGAGAAAGACCTGTAACATCATCGTTGATACCAAGTGTGAAGTTGTGCTTGGGAGCATCCTTTGCGAGCTCGTCATATACTGCGAAGATGCTTGAAGGAGGTGTATCCTTGGAACCGAGACCGTATCTGCCGCCGATTACCTTTGCAGTTGAGCCATTTGCTGCAAGAGCTGCAACAACATCAAGATACAGAGGCTCGCCAAGAGCACCGGGCTCCTTGGTTCTGTCAAGAACTGCAATCTTCTTAGCAGTTGCAGGGATAGCTGCAACCAGTCTCTCAGCAGAGAAGGGTCTGTACAGACGAACCTTAACAAGACCAACCTTCTCACCCTGAGCGTTCATATAATCAATAACTTCCTCTGCTACATCACAGATAGAACCCATAGCGATGATAACACGCTCTGCATCCTCTGCACCATAGTAGTTGAAGAGCTGATAGTTTGTGCCGAGCTTCTGGTTAACCTTAGCCATGTACTCCTCTACGATGCCGGGAACAGCCTCGTAGTGCTTGTTACAAGCCTCTCTGTGCTGGAAGAAGATGTCACCATTCTCGTGAGAACCACGCATTACGGGACGCTCGGGGTTGAGAGCACGCTTACGGAACTTCTCAACTGCTTCCATATCGCACATTTCCCTCAGGTCATCAAAATCCCAAACTTCGATTTTCTGAATTTCGTGAGAAGTTCTGAAACCGTCGAAGAAGTTGATGAAGGGAACGGAGCTCTTGATAGTAGCAAGGTGAGCAACTGCACCCAGGTCCATAACCTCCTGAGTGTTTGTCTCTGCCAGCATTGCAAAACCTGTCTGACGGCAGGCATAAACATCGGAATGGTCACCGAAGATGTTAAGTGCGTGTGATGCAACTGTTCTTGCTGATACATGGAACACAGCGGGCAGAAGCTCGCCTGCGATCTTGTACATGTTAGGAATCATCAGCAGAAGACCCTGAGATGCTGTGTAAGTTGTGGTCAGTGCACCTGCGTTCAGAGAGCCGTGTACTGTACCTGCTGCACCAGCCTCAGACTGCATCTCCTCAACCTTTACGGTTGTGCCGAAGATGTTCTTGAGACCCTGTGCGGACCACTGGTCAACATAGTCTGCCATGGGGGAAGAGGGAGTGATAGGATAAATACCGGCTACCTCAGTAAACGCATAGGAAACATGAGCCGCCGCGTTGTTACCGTCCATGGTCTTTCTTTTTCTTGCCATTGGAATTACCTCCTTGAATAATCAATGCGATAAAAATCGCAAAATCTACATATTCGGTACGGTCTGTACCACCTTAAATAATATCACTTTTTATAGTAAATGTAAAGTAAAAACAAAGAAAATAACCGACATTTTATTGGTTTTAGTGGAATATTCCGACATAACCCCACCAAGGGGGTGTCCCCTTATACCGAGCTGTCATTACCCACAGCCTCATATTACCCTTTTAAAGATTCAAAATCAATCACAAAATCAAGGCAGAAATTTTGACAAATTCACACAAAGCAAAAGACAAATTATACAACACCGCTCAGCGTATTCTGTATAATGCTACAAAACTCAACTTGTTAAGCAAAACCACCCTTTCCCGTGTGTATAGGAAAGGGTGGTTCTTAGTATTTTGCGGAGGGTTGCGTCCGCCTTGATGTTATTTTTTGTAGGGACGGGCATCCCCCGTCCGTTGGCAAATCCTATCGGACGACCACTGGTCGTCCCTACGCGATTATTATAAGTTTACTCAACAGGGTTAATATGCCAAATGTCACGGGCATAATCGTTAATTGAACGGTCTGCAGAGAAAATACCTGCGTTTGCAATGTTCATCAGTGACATCTGATTCCACTTTTGTCTGTTCACATAAATTTCTGCTGAACGCTCCTGTGCTCTGCGGTAGGACTCAAAGTCTGCAAGCACCATATAGGGGTCACTATGGAGAAGATTATCCGCAACAGGGGAGAATCTGCCCATTCTTATCTCGTCCACAGCACGGCGGATAACGCTGTTTGTGCTGTAGAAGTCTAAGGGTCGGTAGCCCTTTGACTTCATATCATTCACAGCAGGAGTTGTCATACCAAAGAGTATGATATTATCCTTGCCTACTGCGTCATAAATCTCAACATTTGCACCGTCCAGAGTACCCAGTGTCACAGCGCCGTTTATCATAAACTTCATATTACTGGTACCTGATGCCTCTGTACCTGCAAGGGAAATCTGCTCGCTTATCTCAGCCGCAGGAATCAGCTTCTCTGCTACAGTTACACGGTAATTCTCAAGGTATACCACCTTCAGCTTGCCGTTTACTCTGGGGTCATTGTTAATCTGATTTGCAAGGTCAACTATAAACTGGATAATCTGCTTTGCAAAGTAGTAGCCGGGTGCCGCCTTTGCACCGAAGATGTATGTTCTGGGTGCAAAGTCCATACTGGGATTATCGCGGAGCATCTGGTATGTGGCAAGAATGTTCAGTGCATTCATAAGCTGACGCTTATACTCGTGGAGTCGCTTGACCTGTACATCGAATATAGAGTCAGGGTCAACAAGCACCCCTGATGTACGCTTTATCTCCTCAGCCATTCTCACCTTGTTCTGACGCTTAATCTCAGCCAGTTTATCAAGCACCGCTCTGTCACCTGCGAAGCTCTCAAGCTCCTTGAGCTTGGATGCATCGGAAACAAAGCCGTCGCCGATAAGCTCTGTGATAAGACTTGAAAGCCCGGGGTTGGACTGATTGAGCCAGCGTCTGTGAGCAATACCGTTGGTTACATTTGTAAACTTATCGGGAGTATATCCGTAGAAATCGGAGAAAACAGTATCCTTCAGAATATCGCTGTGCAGTGCAGATACGCCGTTGACCTTGTGGCTTGCAACAACTGCAAGGTTTGCCATACGAACCCATCCGTCACGGATAATGGACATCTTTGCGATTTTGTCCTCGGGTGTACCTGCTTCTTTAAGCTCATAGCACCAGCGTCTGTTAATCTCGCATACAATCTGATAGATTCTGGGGAGCTTTGTGCGGAACATATCCTCACTCCAACATTCCAGAGCCTCTGCCATAACTGTATGGTTTGTATATGCGATAGTACCTGTGACAATTCTCCATGCCTCATCCCAGCCGTAGCCGCACTCATCCATTACAATTCGCATAAGCTCAGGCACTGCCAGCACAGGGTGGGTATCATTCAGGTGGATTGCTACCTTATCGGGCAGGTTTGTCAGAGTCTTGTATACTCTCAGGTGACGGTTGATAATATCCTGAATTGTAGCAGAAACAAGGAAGTACTGCTGATTAAGTCGCAGGCTCTTACCCTCGGTGTGGTTATCGCCGGGGTAGAGCACCTTTGTGATGCTCTCTGCCATTGCTTTCTGCTCAACTGCACGCAGAAACTCGCCGTCATTAAAAAGCTGCATATCGAACTCTTTGGAGTCTGCCGCCCAGAGCCTGAGTCTGCTGACACCCTTGCCGTCATTACCTGTGACAATCATATCATAGGGCACAGCGTGCACCTTTGTGGCGTTCTCTATCTTTACAAGGTGAATGCCGTCAATCCAGTCCTCAACCATATTGCCGTTGAAGGATACCTCCACCGCCTTCTCGGGATGTGCGTGAAGCCACACACTGCCGCCGGGAAGCCAGAAGTCAGGCAGCTCTGTCTGCCAGCCGTCAACCAGCTTCTGGCTGAAAATGCCGTATTCATAACGCAGTGAATATCCCATTGAGGGATAGCCTTGGGATGCAAGTCCGTCAAGGAAGCAGGCGGCAAGTCTGCCCAGTCCTCCGTTGCCCAGTCCTGCGTCAGGCTCCTGCTCGTAAATCTTATCCAGAGTTACATCAAAGCCGCTGAGTGCTTCTCTGACAGTATCCTCCAGACCCATATTGCATAGGTTGTTTTTAAGGGAGCGTCCCATAAGGAACTCCATACAAAGGTAGTAAACCGTCTTTTTCTCCTGACGCTCTACCTTCTGTGTGAAATCTGCATAATTCTTGCTCATTATCTCTCTGCAGACAATGGCAACTGCTTTATAGATATCCTCGTTTGTTGCCTCAGAAGGCTCAACATGGAATACTGAGTTCAGCTTCTCTTTAATGGCGGCTGTCATCTCTTTAACTGTAATCTTCACGCTTGTATCCTCCTCGATTTTTATATTGAGATTATAGGTCAGTTGGGGTATATTATATGTCGATATTCGTCAGACCAACCAATTGGCAATGCAATATATCCAAAAAGATAGTTAAATTATACTATAGTGTTCTGAAAATTTCAATACTTCACCCTGTTAAAAAGCAATATTCGGCGGTAACAAATCAGTAATCAATAAAAAATAGGATTACAATTTATATATTTTTCTTTTTTATTTGGCTTTTTTGTACTATAATTATAATGGATAAAAATTCAAACGAAGGAAGGCTTACATAATGGAAAAGAAGAATGTGGTCATTTATGTAGCAGGACAGAGATTCTCAATCTCTACCTCCGACTCTGAAGAATATGTGATCGGCATCGGCGAGAAGGTGGATGTTATGATTCGCGGTATTGCCAAGGACAACCCCAGACTCAACCGTGATGCCTGCGCTATCCTTGCAGCCCTTGACCTTTGCGATGATGAATCAAAGCTCCGCCAGATGATGGAGGTGCTCCGCTCTCAGGTGAAGGACTATCTTGAGACAAACGAGAAGCTCCGCGAGGAAAACGAGTCCCTCAGAGCACAGCTCAGAGAAGCAAAGGAAAGCAACACAGCTGACGCCGAAGCAACTGACACACCAGAGTCCAAAGAGGCTGAGTCCGCTCCTGTAAGCCCTGTGCCTTCAAAAGCAGAGTCCCTTGTTATGGCAGAGGCATCAGAGCCTGCTGCCAGACACACCGCCTTTGTGGGCAAGGACTTCCGCTCAGGCAAGAAGAACAAGAAGAATAAAAAGCACAACAAGCCTCAGGAGAGCCGGCCTGTTGCTCCTGCAGTTACTGCAAATACAACTGCATCCGACTCTGACGAGGATGACAGCTACTCTCCTTATCATCAGTTCAGTATTTTTGACGATATTGAGTAAACCTTATTATTAAACCGAAAAAGGAGTGGGGAACATGCAAAACAGAATAGAAATCCTTGCTCCTGCAGGCAGTATGGAAAGTCTCATTGCCGCAGTCCGCTCAGGTGCAGACGCGGTGTATATGGGAGCAAAGACCTTCTCTGCCCGTGCATCGGCACAGAACTTTGATTTGGGTGAGATGAAAGAGGCGATTGACTACTGTCATATTCGCGGAGTAAAGGCGTACCTTACCATCAACACCCTGATGTTTGACTCGGAGCTTGCATCAGCACTTCAGTTAGCCGCTCAGGCTTACACCGCGGGCATTGACGCAGTAATTGTGCAGGATATAGGTCTTGCACAGCTTATCAGAAAGCACCTGCCCGATTTAAGGCTTCACGGCTCAACCCAGATGAGTGTGCATACACCATCGGGTGCAAAGGCACTGTACGAAATGGGCTTTTCCCGCGTTGTGCTCTCCCGTGAGCTGTCGCTTAAAGAAATCGCAGAGATTAAAAACGCCTGTCCCATTGAGCTGGAGGTTTTCGTTCACGGAGCACTGTGTATGAGTGTGTCGGGACAATGCTACTTCTCAGCTATGCTTGGCTCAAGGTCAGGCAACAGAGGTATGTGTGCTCAGCCCTGCCGCCTGCCCTTTAAGACAGAGGGAGGCAGCAGTCACGCACTGAGTCTCAAGGATAACAGCCTCATTGAATATATAGATGAACTTCAGAAGCTGGGGGTTGCCTCTGCCAAGATTGAAGGCAGAATGAAGCGCCCCGAGTATGTGGCAGCGGCAACCTGTGCCTGCAAAGAAAAACGAGACGCAGGCTTTGTATCCGACAACACAGACCGATACCTTAAAAATGTATTTTCACGGACAGGCTTCACCGACGGATATATAAAAGGAAAGCGCTCAGGCTCTATGTTCGGTCACAGACGGAAAGAAGATGTTACCGCAGGCAGTGACGCCCTTCTGCGTGATATACGCAACACCTACAAGGACGAATCCCCGAGAGTGGGAGTTCGTTTTGAATTTACCGCAAAAATGGGGGAATCCCCATACCTGACAGTTACCGACGGCACAAACACCGCCACGGCAATATCAGATATACCTTGCGAAGAAGCACGGACAGTTGCCCTGAGTACAGATAAAGCCGAGTCCCTGCTGAAAAAATGCGGCGGAACTCCCTACTATCTGCAGGAGATTATCTGCCACATTGATGACTCGGTATCTATCCCTGCAAGCAAGATTAACGAACTCAGGCGTGAGGCGTTGCAAATTCTTTCTGAGCAAAGATGCCGTGTCAATCGCAGTATTCCGGATAACATAACTCCCGTACTTGCCCCGTATAATTGCAAGCAGGAGGGAGAGCTTCTGCGTCGGGCACGATTCACAGATACAGATATTCCCGACGACTTCATATCCTTTGACCTTGTTTTCGTCCCTGTACTCAGCAAGGCTGAGGATATACAGAATCTTCTCTCCCGAGGCTTTAATGTTGGAGTGGAAATCCCCCGCGGTATGTTCGGCAGGGAAGAACTTCTCAAAAAAACCCTCATAAAAGCCAAAGAGCTTGGCATCACCCATGTCCTTGCTTCCAATATAGGTGCTGTGTATATGGCAAGGGAGCTGTCCTTTACTGTTCACGGAGGATTTGGGCTGAATATCACAAACACCGCCTCCCTTATGTGGGCACAGGATATGGGACTTCGTGACACAGAGTTAAGCTTTGAGCTGACTCTGGAACAGATTGACAATCTGGGGGCATCAATCCCCAGAGGTATCATATCCTACGGATATCTGCCCCTGATGCTGACACGCTGTTGTCCCGGTCTTACATCAAAAACCGCCTGCAAAGGATGCAACAAACACAAAACCTTGCAGGATAGAATGAACAAAAAATTCATTTTCACTTGTGACGGAAATTGCACAGAGGTGCTCAACTGCGTGCCGCTTTTAATTCCCGACAAGATTAATACATTTTCGCAACTTCAATTCCACAGTTTCCGCTTCACTGTGGAAAACTCTGTGGAAAAAGTGGAAAACACCATCAAAATCTCAAGTGATAATCAAATTTTCCGCAACTCAACCCGCGGATTATATTACAGAGGCGTTAATTAATTAACAAAATTTTAATGTTCTCAGGAGAATTATTACAAAGAATTAAGTTTAATTCTCTACAAAAAATATAATTATTTTATGTTTCTCACGGGGAATTTCAAATAAGAATTAAATTTTGTTTTTGCAAGTTTAAGCGTAAATTTGCAGGAAAGAGGATAATATGGAACAAGTACTCAAAATTAAAAAGGTCAGAGATAACGCAAGGGTACCTAAGCGTGCCACCGAGGGCTCGGCAGGTATGGATTTGTACGCTTGTATTGACGCACCAATCACCATCAAACCCGGCAGTCTGCACCTTATCCCCACAGGCATTGCCATTGAACTTCCCTGTGCTGATTTCGTAGCTTACATCTTTGCTCGCTCCGGACTTGGCATCAAGCACGGCATCTGCCTTTCCAACGGTGTGGGCGTTGTGGACTCCGACTACAGAGGCGAGGTCTGCGTGGGACTTTGCAATGTATCGGATAAAGAATACACCATCGAACCCTTTGAGCGTGTAGCCCAGATGGTTATTTCTCCTGTTTCACTGATGCCTGTGGCAGAAGTTACAGAGCTTTCTGACACAGACAGAGGCAGCGGCGGTTTTGGCTCCACTGGAAAATAAGAAGCGCCGAGGCTCGCAGCCTTAAAAAATCTCATCAAACCGCTAATTAGCGGTTGAAATCTATTTATCTATAGAGTATAATTATTAAGTTAAAGTATATTTTATTGTTATATATAACATATACTGCATCACAAAGTATCAAAACTTCTTTTGCGGCTTGCCGCAGGAAAGGGGCATATAAATGTTTTTCTCATTCACAAAGGACATCGGTATCGACCTTGGTACCGCTAACACACTGGTATTTATGAAGGGCAAGGGTATTGTCCTCAGAGAGCCCTCTGTTGTTGCTGTTGATATCCGCAACGACTCTGTACTGGCAGTAGGCTCTCAGGCTAAGGAAATGATTGGTCGTACTCCCGGCTCTATCGTTGCTGTCCGTCCTCTGAAGGACGGCGTAATTGCTGACTTCCAGATTACAGCTTCTATGCTGAAGCATTTCATTAGAAAGACTGTTCGTTCAAACTTCTTCTCCCGTCCCAGAATTGTTATCTGTATTCCCTCAGGCGTTACAGAGGTTGAGAAGAATGCTGTTGAGGACGCCGCAAGAGAAGCAGGCGGCAAGGACATCGAGCTTATCGAGGAGCCTATGGCAGCGGCTATCGGTGCAGGTCTGCCTGTTGCTGAGCCTACAGGCAGCATGGTAGTTGACATCGGCGGCGGTACATCTGAGGTTGCAATCATCTCTCTGGGTGATATCGTTACCTCCTGCTCCGTTCGAGTTGCAGGTGATAAGTTCGACGATGCCATTATGTCTTACATCAAGAAGAAGTACAACCTTCTCATCGGTGAGCGTACTGCCGAGGATATCAAAATCGGCATCGGCTCTGCATATCCTTATGAGGACGAGGGTGAGATGTGCATAAAGGGCAGAAACCTGATGGACGGACTCCCCAAGAATATCACAATCACAGCCGCCGAGGTCAGAGACGCTCTTGCCGACCCTCTGGCTACTATCATTGATGCAATCATCAACACACTGGAGAAAACTCCCCCTGAGCTTTCTGCCGATATTATTGACCACGGCATTATGCTCACAGGCGGCGGTGCTCTGCTTCGAGGCCTTGACCTGCTTATTATGCAGCAGACAGGTATGCCTGTTCATGTAGCAGAGAGACCTCTGGATTGTGTAGTTGACGGCGCAGGCAAGCGACTGGAGCTTACAATGCCCAACGAGTACTATCGCTCACGCAGAAAGTAATCACAATTATATACAAAAACACTCATCGGGGGACGGCTTTCCGTTCCCCGAATTTCAGCGGAGGACACCGTGAAAGACCTGATATCTTCTAAAAGCTTCAAAAAATTAATATGTGTTCTGCTTATCATTGCAGTTATGATTACCATCACCGCAGTGTCAGGCAGGTCTGTGGTCTCAAGCTTACTCAGCTCCCTGACCTTAGGTCTGCAGGAGGTTTCTGCCGCTGTGTCTGAGGAAGCTAACAAAAAATCCTACGATGAGCTCCTTGCAGAGAACGAGGCGTTAAACCAAGAGGTAGCAGAGCTTCGCACTCAGCTTGTGGACTATTATGATGTAAAGCAAGAAAACGCCCGACTCTGGAGATACTATGACTTAAAGCGTGACTATCCCCAGTATGAGCTGCTCCCTGCGACAGTTGTCCGCCGTGACCCCAACGACGACTTCTATGCCTTCACCATCAATCAAGGCAAGAGTGACGGCGTCAGTGTGGGGGACCCTGTTGTAACAGCGAAGGGTCTTGTAGGCTGGGTGTCTGCAGTGGATGCCTCTACAAGCCGAGTCAAGACTATCCTGTCTCCTGATGCCAAGGTAGGCGCCATTGACTCTGTGTCCCGTGACAGCGGAATCGTCACAGGCAGTGTGAGCCTTGCGGATAAAAACCTTACAACTATGACAAAAATCTCTGCTCTCAACACAATGAAGCAGGGTGATATAATCATCACAACAGGTATCAGCGGACTTTATCCTGCCTCTGTAATTATAGGCGAGGTCACAGAAATCCGCTTTGACGAGTACGACACCTCAAAGTATGCAGTTATCAAGCCCTATGAGGACATCACCTCCGTTATCGATGTTGTTATAATTACAGACTTCGAGGGCAAGGGCGAGATTTCCGAGGGCTCTGTGGAGGATATAACCCTGCCTGCCTCCTCAAGTGCTGAAGAAACCACCGCAACCGCAGGAGAGTAATATGGAAGGCAGATTTAAATTTCTCAGATTTGTTGCCTATGCCATCGAGGTTGCAGTCCTCTATGTGCTGTCAGGCACACCGGGCTTTCTGCCCGAAATACTGGGTGTAAAGCCTCTGCTTCTACTGCCTGTTGCCATCACCATTGCTGTGTTTGAAAGCGAGGTAACTGCTATGATTTTCGGCGTTATCTGCGGCGCACTGTGTGATATCGGCTTTAGCACTGACATCGGCTTTTATACCATATCACTGACTCTGCTGTGCTTTGCCTTCGGCTATTGTGCACGGAACTTCTTCGTCACCAATTTTGTCAACGCAATGGTTATTGGCTCTGTTACCACAGTTGCATTGATTTTTATTCATTTTCTTATATTTACCGCAGGCTCTGATATGCCCAATCTGTGGGGGCACTTTGCAAGGCACTATATTATCAGAATCCTGTATACACTGCTGTTTTTACCGCCGCTTTTCTGGTTCAACAGACTTTTCCGCTCATCTATGGTTGAGGCGTAATCCTTATTAATAATCTGCAAAAGGAGTGAAGGCTATGATAAAGAAATACCTAAAAGAGAATATCCGCTCAGTTATCTGCCTTGTGCTTGTTGCAGTTTTCTTTGTGTGCTTTACCATCAGGCTCTTTAACTGGCAGATAATTCAGGGTGAATACTACCGCGAGGAGGTTGCCACCACTGCCAACTACCGCCTCACCTCTGACGATACAAGAGGAGAGATTGTGGATGTAAACGGCGAGCCCATTGAAGCAAACACCACTATGTACTCCGTTATTATTGACAAGCTCTACATCAACGGAGATTTAACCGTAAACAAGGTTATAACCACACTTTTTGATATTTTTGAGAAGAAGAATGCTTCCTGGATAGACACCCTGCCCATTGTTGTGGACAAAAACGGCGACTTCCAGTTTGCTTCAAACGAGGACGCCGAAGATGCACTTGAGTATCTCCGCTCTGACGAGATGCTCGACCTGAGTGTATATGCATCTGCTGACGATTATATGGAGGAGCTTGTTGACCGATACGATTTACAGGAATACTCTGAGGATAAAAAGCTCTGCCGTGATATTGCTTCTGTCCGTTATAATATGGAGCTTGAACGGTTTTCTTCTATTAACCCCTACACCTTTGCACAGGAGCTGTCTGAGGAAATGACAGCAATCGTGTCCGAGTATTCTCAGTCTCTGCCCTGCATTGATATTTCCACTGTCAACAAGCGCATCTGCATAGACGGCACACTGATGCCTCATATCTTAGGCATTACCGGGCCTCTCACCGCAGAGGAGTATGAGGAGAACAAGGACAAGGGCTACTCCTACAACGATATAATCGGTAAATTCGGTATTGAAGCCGCTATGGAGGAATACCTGAGAGGTGAGGGAGGCA
The DNA here is from genome assembly GCA_017473775.1 of Ruminococcus sp. Lineage (GTDB taxonomy): Bacteria > Bacillota > Clostridia > Oscillospirales > Acutalibacteraceae > Ruminococcoides. The sequence continues at coordinate 38,786 of JAFUJH010000001.1, read as the reverse complement.
CAAAGACTGTCTCCAAAAACTCCGACGGTACGGTTATCAGCGTTGTTGATGTTGAGCCTGCAAAGCCGGGTAATACAGTATACCTGACTATCGACAAGCGACTCCAACAGGTTGCCAACCGCTCCCTTGCCAAAAATGTCAAGGCGGCACAGGCGGCAGGCAAACAGCTTGTTATAGAAAACGGCGGAGAGAAGGGCTACGGCGAGGACTGCACCGCAGGTGCGGTTGTAATGCTCTCAGTCAAGGATTTCTCTGTTCTTGCCGCTTCCACCTATCCCACCTACGATATTACAAAATACAACGACGGCGACTACTATACATCACTTCTTAACGATAAGACCCTGCCTCTTTACGATAGAGCTTTCACAGGCTCCTTTGCTCCCGGCTCGGTTGTTAAGCCGGGCGTGGCACTTGCCGCCTTGGAGGAGGGTGTGGTGTCCGAGTACACCCCCATCACCTGTACAAAGCGTTACGATTACTACCCCTCAAATGTAGTAAACTGTATGGGTTACCACGGCGAACAGGATGTATACGGTGCTATTACCCGCTCCTGCAACTACTACTTTGCAGAGGTAGGCAGACTTCTGGGCATCGACACTATGTATCTTTATATGGAAAAGCTGGGACTTGGCGAGAAAACAGGTCTTGAGATATACGAAGCCCGCGGCTTCCTTGCAGGTAGAGACAGCTCATCGTGGCTGCCCGGTAATACTGTGCAGGCGGCTATCGGTCAGTCTGATAACACCTTTACACCTGTTCAGCTTGCCACCTATTGTGCAACCATTGCAAACGACGGCGTGCGGCTGAGAACACATCTTGTCAGCAAGGTTACAAGCTACGACAGACAAGAGGTTGTGTTTGAGAATAACCCCGACAACCCTGAGGTTATTGAGGATTTACAGCTTCATCCCTATAACCTGTCTGTAGTACAGACTGCTATGCGTCAGGTTGTGGCCTCCGAGTCAGGTACAGCCTACTGGAGCTTCTACGATTACGATATTCCCATTGCCGCAAAGACAGGTACAGCAGAAAACACAGGCTCTGACCACACAGCCTTCATCTGCTACGCTCCCTATGACAACCCCGAGGTGGCAATCGCAGTACTTCTGGAGCACGGTGCAAAGGGTACTTACTCTATGTCCGTTGCCCGTGATTTGCTGGATGCTTATTTCTATCCCGAATCAGCAACCGAGCCTGCAACCGAGATTTCTGAATAAAAATTAAAACACAGCCTTTTATCATCAGGATAAAAGGCTGTAACATTTTATCTGTTTTTTTACTTGCGGCTCCCAAATTTATCAATATTGCCCAAAATCCCGACTCATATTTTTACATTCAGAGCATAGATTTTTAATTGTCCTGTCTGTTTTTTTATGCTAAAATATATATGAGGTACTGTTTTATGAGTAAAGTTATCGTTCTTGCTTCAGGCAAGGGTGGCACAGGCAAGTCCACTGTATCTGTGGGTCTTGCGGTTGCCTTGGTAAAACTTAATAAAAAGGTACTGCTTGTTGACTGTGACAGCGGTATGCGCGGTGTTGACCTGATGCTTGGCGTTGAGAAGGAGCTTATCTACGATGTGTCCGACGCAGTCGGCGGCGGCTGTGATAAGTCTGCGGCTATCTATGTAACCCGTAACATCTACGGGCTCTATATGATGCCTGCGGCACTCTCTGCTGATGACGAGGTCAGCCCCTCTGTGCTCAGACAGCTTATTAATGAAATCAAGGATGACTACGATTACATCCTCATTGATTCCCCTGCAGGCACAGGCTCAGGCTTTGAGGCAGCAGCAGCGGCGGCAGATTCAGCTCTGATTGTTATTAATCCTGAGCCCACAAGTGTCCGCGGATGCCTCAACATCAGACAAAAGCTCACACAAATGGGCATCACCGATGCACGGCTTGTTATTAACCGCTTCCTGCCGGAGAGATTCAACACTCTGGGTATTTACCGGGATGTGGACGCCCTCATCGACACAGCGCAGACTCAGCTTATCGCTATTATCCCCGAGGATGTACAGATTGCGGCTATTGCACAGCGTGGCGAAAGCGGACAGAAGACCGTCCCCTCTATGCTTGCATTCAACAACCTTGCCGCAAGGCTTGAAGGAGAGAATCCTCCTCTTGCCAAAAAGCTTCTGGGACTTTAACTTTGTTTTCTTCCTGATTATTCAGGGGTTATATATTTTTGGATTTTTGAAATGAGAATTTGTGAACGGAGGTAAAAGAATAATGAATATCGCAATTACTGCTCACGACGAGAAAAAGGAATTGATGGTACAGTTCTGCATTGCTTACTGCGGAATCCTCAGCCGTCACACCCTTCTTGCTACAGGCACAACAGGCAAGATGGTTGCTGAAACCACAGGGTTGGATATCAAGACCTTCTTAGGCGGCAGTCACGGCGGCGGACAGCAGATTGCGGCACGCATTGCTTGCAATGAAATCGATATGCTACTCTTTTTCCGTGATCCCCTTAATCCCAAGCCCTCTGAGGCAAACGATATGAACCTTCTGCGTCTGTGCGATATGCACAACATCCCCGTTGCTACCAACATTGCAACCGCAGAGGTACTTATCCACGGACTTGAGCGCGGCGACCTTGACTGGAGAAATATTCTCAAATAATTTCTTCTACTGTCCGATTATTCTGCTGACTTACCACCTGAGGAATAAGCTCAGGTGGTTTATTTTTTCTTACGCTTGCAAAACAACAGACTATAATATATCATTAACATATTAGAACAAAGGAGATGTATCCTATGAAAAAAATCTTATCCCTGCTTCTGGCTGTGATGCTGTGCACAAGTATTCTTTGCGCATGTAACTCACAAACAACAGACGAAACAACCCCCTCATCAACTCAAGCAACATCATCAAGCCAAACTGTGGAGGAGACCACAATTTCTCCCACTGCATACAAGGGTAATAACCCTGATGCACCCGACGCAGAAACTGTAGTCAAAGCCTTTATGGATAATATGGATAAGTGGAATATCGTTCCCGAGTACTGCAACTGGAACGGCTATCTGTTCCTTGATCTGAACTTTGACGGTACGCTGGAGCTTGTAGTCACAGCAAACTCAGGCTCCGGTCAATTCAGCGATAACCGCTACTATTCCTTTAACGAAAACGAAGGCGGCATTACCGAGTTGTCTTTCTCTGATAAGATTGAGGATTTACAGAGCGATTTCTTCTTCAGCGACTATCCCAAACTTTACAAAAATAACGAAACAGGAGAAATGCGGTATATATTCCGCGACCACATCCGCCCGACAGGTTGGGAATACAGCGATGCTTTTGAGGAGTTTTTTGCCTCTGAAACAGAAATCAACACAAACAAGCTATGGGCAACCTATTGCACTGGCACAGATTCCTCAGGTGAAGTCACTTCAGAATACACCTATTATCTCTACGACGAAAACGGAGACTCAACACAGGTAGACGAGGACACCTATAACAAAAAAATCGCAGAGTACGAAGATGCTCACACAGAGCTTTCTCTGCATTTTGAGGTTGTTCACGGAACAGATTTTAACGAAGCGGACAAAGATGCTCAGCAGGAATTGCTTCTCTCCTCATACAAGGCCTTTTATTATTAATATGCCAATCTATGTAAGCCGTCAGCTATGCCTGACGGCTTTTTTAGGCTTTGGCACTCAACACTTCTATATTTATGCAAAATTACCATTATTATTTTATATTGTTACCTCGGTTTAGGTCGCTAAAACATTGATTTTAACGAGGTTTTGCAGTAAAATAAGATTTATAGTTTATTACTGAAAATGAGGTGTTTTTATGAGTTGCTGTTGCAATCATACAAATAGTGACTTGAGCCTTCTCGAGCCTGTGCTCTCAGAGTACAAAGGTGTCAAGGGCTCTCTCATCACTGTTCTGCAGAAGGCACAGGACATTTACGGCTATCTGCCCACCGATGTTATCTACCACATTGCAGAGGCTACAGGTAACACTCCCGCCAAGGTAATGGGTGTTGCTACCTTCTACACTCAGTTCAGACTCACACCTGTGGGCAAGTACCTGATTATGCTTTGTCAGGGCACCGCCTGCCATGTTAACGGTTCTGAACGCATTGAGGCGGCTATAACTGAGGAGTTAGGAATCAAAGACGGCGAGACTACCGAGGATGGACTTTTCACCCTGAAGTGTGTGGCTTGTCTCGGTTGTTGCTCACTGTCTCCTGTTATGATGATAAACGAGGAGACCTACGGCTCACTCACACCTGAGAAGGCAATCCGCATTCTGGGTGACCTTAGACAGAAAGCAGGTGAGGAAGCATGAGGATAGTTGTCGGTTCAGGCTCCTGCGGTATTGCGGCAGGTGCAGGCAAGGTTTACTCTGCATTGGAAGCTCTCGTTGATAATTCCAATGTAACTCTCGGTGTCACAGGCTGTATCGGCATGTGCTACCTTGAGCCTATCGTAGACCTTTACGAAGGTGACGCACTCCGCGCACGACTTGTAAGAGTTGCTGAGAAAGATGCTGAGAATATCGTTAAGACCGCACAGACAGGTGACCTTTCCTTCGTTGAAAATCTCATTATTTCTGCTGATGATGAGGGATTTCTCTCTCAGCAGACAAGAATTGCCCTGCGCCACTGCGGTGTAATTGACCCCACAGATATTGAGGATTATATGAGTACTGATGGTTACAAGGCAATCGAGAAAGTCCTCACCACTATGACTCCCGAGGATGTAATCGAAACAATCAAGGTATCAGGACTCGCAGGTCGAGGCGGTGCAGGCTTCCCCACATGGTTTAAGTGGAATGCCGCAAGGCAGTCCAAGGGTGAGGAAAAATATCTCATCTGTAATGCAGACGAGGGTGACCCCGGTGCATTTATGGACAGAGCTGTTATCGAGAGCGACCCCCACAACCTGATTGAGGGTATGCTTATCGGTGCATACGCCATCGGCGCAAAAGAGGCTGTTGTTTATGTCCGCGCTGAGTACCCCCTTGCAATCAAGCGTCTTGAGAATGCAATCGCTCGGGCGAAGGCAAAGGGACTTTTAGGTCAGAACATTTTAGGAACAGACTTCTCCTGCGAAATGCGAATCAAAGCAGGCGCAGGTGCCTTTGTATGCGGTGAGGAAACCGCACTTATCGAATCCCTCGAGGGTAGCCGAGGTATGCCCAGACTCAAGCCTCCGTTCCCTGCACAGTGCGGTTACTGGCAGAAGCCCTCTAACATAAATAATGTTGAAACCTTTGCAAATGTTCCCTGGATTCTCCTTAACGGCGGTGAGGCTTTTGCTGCAATGGGTACAGAAAACAGCAAGGGAACAAAGGTTTTCGCTCTGACAGGTAAAATCAAAAAGGGCGGCCTTGTTGAGATTCCCATGGGTATGACTCTCAGAGAGGTTATCTACAACATCGGCGGCGGCATTAAGGACGACAAGGAGTTTAAGGCTGTTCAGATGGGCGGTCCCTCAGGCGGTTGTATTCCCAAGGAGCTCCTTGACACTGTTATCGACTATAAGGCCCTTGGGGCAACAGGCGCTATTATGGGTTCAGGCGGTATGGTTGTTATGGACGAGAGCACCTGTATGGTTTCTATGGCTAAGTTCTTCCTTGACTTTACAGCTAAGGAGAGCTGCGGTAAGTGCGTCCCCTGCCGAATCGGCACAAAGCGTATGCTTGAGATTCTCACCCGTATCACTGACGGCGAGGGCAAAGAAGGCGACATTGAACTTCTTGAGGAGCTGTGCAATGCCATCAAGGACGGTGCTCTGTGCGGTCTGGGTCAGACAGCACCCAACCCCGTACTCACCACAATCCGTTACTTCCGCCACGAATACGAGGCTCATATAAATGACAAGAAGTGTCCTGCACACGAGTGCACAAACCTTATCACCTATGTAATTGACAAGGATAAGTGCAAAGGCTGTACCCTCTGTGCAAAGAAGTGTCCTGCCGAGGCTATCACAGGCACACTGAAGAATCCCCACGAAATTGACATTAACAAATGTATCAAATGCGGACAGTGCCGTACTGTATGTAAATTCGGCGCTGTAGAGACTATATAAGGAGGTGTCACAATGAACGAAGTAAAACTTACAATAAACGGAATTGAAGTCACAGCAAATCAGGGTGACACTATACTTAAAGCCGCACAGAATAACGGAATCGAAATTCCCACACTATGTCATCACGACAGCGTCAAGGTATTCGGCGCCTGCGGTCTGTGCGTAGTTGAGGCACAGGGTATTCCCAAACTCCTCCGTGCTTGCAGTGCTACCGTTTCTGAGGGAATGATTGTAAACACCGAGTCCGACAGAGTTGTGAAGGCACGCAAGGTAGCTCTTGAGCTTCTTATGAGCGACCACAAGGGTGACTGTTTAGGCCCTTGTGTGCTGGCTTGTCCTGCAGGTACTAACTGTCAGGGCTACATCAAGAAAATCGCAGAGGGTGACGATAGAGAGGCTGTTCGTATTATTAAGGAAAAGCTTCCTCTGCCTGCTTCTATCGGCAGAGTTTGTCCCCATCCTTGCGAGACTCAGTGCCGCAGAGCACTGGTTGAGGAGCCTATGTCCATTGCATTCCTCAAGTATTTTGCGGCTGACAATGACTTAAACTCTGGAAATCCCTACAAGCCTGAGGTTGCAGAGTCCACAGGCAAGACAGTTGCCATTATCGGCGGCGGCCCTGCAGGTCTTACAGCGGCAAACTTCCTTGCAATCAAAGGCCACAAGGTAACCATATTTGATGCTATGCCCAAGATGGGCGGTATGCTTCGCTACGGTATTCCCGAGTACCGTCTGCCCAAGGCTGTCCTTGACAAGGAGATTGCTCTCATCGAGGACTTAGGCGTTGAGATGAAGAATAACATTAAAATCGGCAAGGACATCACCTTCGACGAGATTCAGTCTCAGTTTGACGCAACCCTCATTGCAATCGGTGCATGGAACTCAATGAGCACACGCACAAAGGGCGAGGACCTTGAGGGCGTAGTAGGCGGTATTGATTTCCTTCGTGCAGTTGCACTTGGTGAGGATGTAAGCATTGGCAAGAATGTAGCTGTTGTTGGCGGCGGTAACACCGCAATGGATGCCTGCCGTACTGCAGTCAGAGTTGGTGCTGAAAATGTTTATGTAATCTACCGCAGAACAAGAGCAGAGATGCCTGCTGAGGATATTGAGATTCAGGAAGCAATGGAGGAGGGAGTAGAGTTCCTTTTCCTGACAAATCCTGACGAATATATAGGCGAAAACGGCAAGATAACTCAGGTTAAGCTTCAGGTAATGGAGCTTGGAGAGCCTGACGAGAGCGGCAGACGCTCACCTGTTGCAAAAGAGGGTGAGTTCAAGTACCTTGATGTTGATACCGTAATTGCCGCCATCGGTCAGAAAGTAAACCCCACAGGATTTGAGAGTATCGAGCTTAACTCAAGAGGTATCATCAGTGCTGACGAGTACACCTTCCGCACAAATATACAGGGAGTTTTCGCAGTAGGTGACGCCACAAACCGCGGTGCTTCCATTGCTATTGCCGCAATCGGTGAGGCACAGAAAGCCGCAGGCGTTATTGACAGCTACCTCAAAGGTGACTGCGTGCCCTACATTGCACCCTTTATAAGCAAAAGGACAGTTACTGCAGAAGATTTGGCAGATAAAGAAAAATCCCCCCGTGCACAGATGCCCCACAGAAGCCCTGAGGAGAGAAAGCACGATTTCAAAGAAATCAACTTAGGTTTCAGTGAGGAAGAAGCACGCAAGGAAGCCAGAAGATGCCTTGAGTGCGGTTGCCACGACTATGAGGATTGCTCACTTATCCGCCACGCAAACCGCTACACCATTCATCCCGAGAGATTTGCAGGTGCTCTGCACACAGGCTTTATGGAGCAGAGGCTGGTATCAATCGAGCGTAATCAGGATAAATGCATCCTGTGCGGATTGTGCGTGCGTGCCTGCGACGAGGTCGCACACAAGGGAATTCTCGGCTTTGTTGGCAGAGGCTTTGACACAGTAATCAAGCCCGAGTTCAACAACCCTGAGACAATTGCAATATGTAAAGATTGCCGCAAGTGCGCCGAGGTTTGCCCCACAGGTGCCCTGAAAATCCTGAATAAATAATAAAAAACAAGCCGTAGAAGTAGTGAGAAAACTTCTACGGCGTTTTGCTATTCACAGTAATATTTATCCTCCGCCCACTTTGCAGGGTTATCATCGATATATTTCCACTTTGTGTAGTAACCCTTATAATCACGGATGATGTGATCGTTATAAGAACGCTGAAAAATATTCTCACTCACATCGAGATTTACAAAACGCTTTAATGTGGACACAAGGTGAGGGATAACTTCGTTCGTAGGGGACGGCGCCCTCGACATCCCGTCAGCATTGTCAACAAATATAATCATATGTATATGATTAGGCATAATTACATACTTATCCACCGTGACATTTGAAATATTATTGGTAGAGAGAATGTACTTTTCAACAATCTTTCCGATTGAGGTCAAATTGATTTGCGGGGCGTCGAAGGCGCCGCCCCCTACAACTCTGCAAAGCATGTTCGCTTTGTTTTTCGTACAAATAGTTATGAAGTATGCGCCGTGCGAGCTGTAATTAAAACCTTTGAGCCGCGTAGGCTTTCTTTTTGGGAAATCCATATAATCCACCATTAATAAAATATCACAAAAGCCACAGTGAAGCAATTATCTTTACTGTGGCCTTAATTTTTACAATATGTACTCAGGCAATGTCAATCTTGCCGAATTTGAAGATGTCCTCCACCTTTGCTCTCAGCGCTGTTGCAATATCCATTGCAAGCTTGAGGGAAGGGTTGTACTTGCCCTTTTCAAGTCTGCCGATAGTCTCACGGCGGACACCTACCTTATCGGCAAGCTCTGCCTGACTCATCTTGCATTTTTTGCGGTATTCTTTGATTAAAGTTGTCATCTTCTCGCCCATAACCCTTGGCTCCTCTCTGATAAAATGGTAGTTTTCATATCCCATATACCTATGCATATTATATCCGAGATTTTCAAAGATGTCAACGAGTACACTGTGAATGAAATTGTAAATTTTTTGTTGAAAAAAGAAAGGATTTTCTTTACAATATAAGCAATACAAATGTATTGCGAGGTAATTACTTTATGGGCAATTTCAAGATTCCGTCAATACCCCCAACCACTAACAAAACCATTCGCTTTCCAAATGATGTTATCGAACAAGTGGAGAATGCCATCCAAGGCAAGGACTGCACCTTTTCAGCCTTTGTAATTGCGGCAGTCCGCTCAGCCCTTGAGGATATTGAAGAATAACGCTCCCCTGCTGTTTTATTATGAACAGCAGGGGAATGTTTTTACTTGTTATTGAACTTATTTATATATCTTCTATAGTGACTATCCGCAAGGTCTTCTAATTCTGCTTTTCTCTTGTTAATATTTACTTGCCACATAATTACAGACCCTATCATTGCTCCCATAAAAACAAGACTTAACAAAGCCAATATTGGCTCTATAAACAGCATACACATAAAAACAAACATCAACACTGCACAAACTCCCATTGTAACACAGCATTTTGTAATTTTATTCTTATATTTTCTTTCTGTTTCTTTCTTTTCCTTAGCATAATCCTCAGAAATTGATAAAAAATCTTCCTTTGAATACATACCTGTTTGCTTTGTGGCAACCCCTGTTGTTGCCTGTCCTAAAACTTCTCCACAATAATTGCAAACGATGCTCTCATCTGCAATCTCTTTACCGCATTTACTGCAAAACATTATTACTTCCTCCTAAAGAATTATTTTTTAGTAAATAAAAAGCCCTCAAAGTTTGCCTGATATTTTGTTCCCTCAACATATCCGAAGTTAATACCGTCACCACCTACAAAAGTCACAACCTTACCGGGAGTAGGAGGGATCCTTTCAAACTGAGATTTAATATCAAACATTCCCTTATACTTCTGTTCAAAGTAACTGCCAACCAACGCTACCTGTTTTCCGTCTGTAAGGCTACCAAGCCTGTAATCCTCATATCTTTCCACAGCAAAGCAATAATCCTGTGCATTAACAAAGGCAATTCCCTCTCCGTCAATAAAAAAGCACTTTGCCTCAGGAATGTGAGATTCTGCTACCTTTATAAAATCAAAATCACCCAGAACAAGAGCATTGTTACCATTTTCGCCCAATTCCGGACTTGAGCCTTTTTTCTTTGCACAGAGTGCACCAACAAAAAACGCACCAACCCACATAGGAAAGAAAAACATAAGAATAATTGGAGCATTAAACAAAATTCTGATTGCTGAAGCAAAGAAAGGGATTATCATCGTAGCTGTTCCGATTATTCCAATTATCATCATTGTTTTACAGGTATTGCTGAATTTTTTCTGCTCAGGAGTTGGTTCAATCTTAATACCCCAAATTTCTCCGCCTGTAGCAAAGGCTCCTTTTCCAAAAACGCCGTACATAAGCATAAACGCAGACGCAATAGCAATTATTAAAACCAATACATTTCCAAAGTTCATATCCATATTTGTTCCCTCTTTTCAAATTTCTTAAATTCAGTTTAACATAAGAAAAATAAAATGTCAACTATCGTAGACACTATTTGTATGATTCTGTCGTACAGTATGATGCAGGAGGTGTCTGCGATGATAGAATTTAATAAATGTGCAGTCGGAAAAGTCATCCGCAAAATACGAAAAGAAAAGCACTTATCTCAAGAGGTATTCAGCGGCTTAGCAGGACTTGCTCGCACACATATCGCCATGATTGAATCTGGTGCAAAACAAGCAAATTTTGAGACTATCTGGCGAATAGCTAACGCCTTTGATATTCCGCCGCATAAGTTGGTTGAAATGATAGAAAATGAAATAAAAAGCCCAACCAAGGTTGAGCTTTAAAGAATTAAGGCACTACATTCGTGCCTTTTTATTTTTAAATTATTCTGTTGTGATTTTCGCCTGCAAAGAAACAAGAAATATTCTCTGCAATTTTTTGCACGCAACGCTCTCGTGCTTCTGCACTGCCCCAGCCCATATGGGGAGTCAGGCACACATTGTCATAGTGCAGTATTTCATAGAAAGGATGCTCCTGTGTGAAGGGCTCAACGGAGTACACATCCACACCCAGACCGCCGAGCCTGCCTGTCTTGATTGCGTCGGCAAGGGCTTTCTCGTCGGTTACTGCACCGCGGGCAGTATTTATAACCACAGCGGATTGCTTCATACTTGCGATTCTTTCCTTTGTAAGTATACCTCTTGTAGAGTCAGAAAGGGGCAGATGGATAGAGAAAACATCAGCCTCCCTACACAGGGTGTCAATATCTGCAAGGGGGAAGTCACCCTCTTGTTTTCTCCTGCACACAAGTACTCTACATCCCAGTGCCTGAGCCACCTTTGCAACTGCTGTACCTATGGCACCGCCGCCCAGTATTCCCCAAGTCATTGACGATGCTTCGTGGTATACAGGACTCAGCTTATTTGCCACACCGCTTTTACTGTATTCCCCTGAGTGCACAAAGCCTCTGTACTCTCTCAGATGTGTCACAAGTGACAGTGCCATTGCTACCGTCACCTGAGCTACGCTGTCCGTAGAATATCCGGGCACATTGCAAAGGGCAATGCCTTTTTCCTTAAGGTATGCAGTGTCAATGTTATCATAGCCTGTGGCGGCAACGCAAATGAGTTTTAAATTATCTGCATCTTTAAGTGTATCTTCGTTCAGCTTTATTTTATTTGTTACGATTACATCTGCATCCTGCACTCTCTCTGATACCTCATCATAGGGAGTTGTAGGGTACTCGGTACATTCGCCCAGATTATATATAGGGGTCAGGTCTATATCATCACCTAATGTGCTTTTATCAAGGATTACTATTTTCATCATTTACTCTCCTTTTCGTATTCTGACGGGCATTGCCCGTCCCTACGCGACAAGATTTGCAAGCAATATCACAAAGCGGTGCCCTGATATCGGACACCGCTTGCTTATTATAATCAGTTTTTAGGGAGCATTTTCTCCATGCCGCCCATGTAAGGACGCAGAGCCTCGGGAATGTTTACAGAGCCGTCTGCATTCAGGTTGTTCTCAAGGAATGCAATGAGCATTCTGGGAGGAGCAACAACAGTGTTGTTGAGAGTATGAGCAAAATATTTGCCGTTTTCCTTGGAGTTTACACGGATTCTCAGCCTGCGTGCCTGTGCATCGCCCAGGTTTGAGCAGCTGCCTACCTCAAAGTACTTCTGCTGTCTGGGAGACCATGCCTCAACATCAATGGACTTAACCTTCAGGTCAGCCAGGTCACCTGAGCAACACTCAAGAGTTCTTACGGGAATATCAAGACTGCGGAACAGGTCAACTGTGTTCTGCCAGAGTTTATCAAACCACATCATAGAGTCCTCAGGCTTGCAGACAACAATCATTTCCTGCTTCTCAAACTGGTGAATACGATATACACCACGCTCCTCAATGCCGTGTGCGCCCTTCTCCTTACGGAAGCAGGGAGAGTAGCTTGTGAGAGTATAGGGGAGCTCCTCCTCCTTGTTCATAGTATCAATGAACTTACCAATCATAGAGTGCTCGCTTGTACCGATAAGGTACAGGTCCTCACCCTCAATCTTGTACATCATGGAATCCATTTCGGCAAAGCTCATAACACCTGTAACAACATCAGAGCGAATCATAAAGGGAGGCACGCAATATGTAAAGCCTCTGTCAATCATAAAGTCGCGCGCATAGGAGATAACAGCAGAGTGAAGTCTTGCGATATCGCCCATCAGATAATAGAAGCCGTTACCTGCTACCTTTCTTGCACTTTCAAGGTCGATTCCGCAGAATCTCTCCATAATCTCTGTATGATAGGGTACCTCAAAATCGGGAGTCACAGGCTCTCCGTATCGCTGAACCTCTACATTCTCGGAGTCATCTTTACCAATGGGAACAGACTCGTCAATAATGTTAGGAATTGTCATCATAATGGTCTTGACCTTCTCCGAGAGCTCTGCCTCCTGAGCTTCAAGCTCTGCAAGTCGCTCACCCTGAGAGGTAACGAGAACTTTCATTGCTTCTGCTTCTTCACGCTGACCCTTCGCCATCAGAGCACCGATTTCCTTAGAGTGCTTGTTTCTCTGAGCTCTCAGCTCGTCAGCCTCTTTCTTTGCGGCACGGCTGAGTTTGTCAAGCTCGATAACCTCATCAACAAGGGGAAGCTTGCTGTCTTGGAACTTCTTGCGGATATTTTCTTTAACAATCTCTGGGTTTTCTCTCAAAAATTTAATATCTAACATTTTTCATACTCCTCATTTTGTGAATTTAAAATAATTATTAACTATACATTACTATATTTTATCTTAATCTTTATTACCTAAAAGATTTGCAAAGCTTGTCAGCTCATCATCTGAGTAGAACTCAATGGTCAGCACGCCACCCTTGCCTGTCTTTGCTTTGGAGACGGTGACTTTTCTGCCTAAGTTCTCTGTCATTGCCATCTCAACCTCTGCATAATAATGAGGCTTTGCGGTTGTAACAGGAGCTTTTTTCTTTTTTTCACTCTGAGACTTACACAATTTTTCTGTTTCTCTTACAGAAAGACCTCGTTCTACGATTTCCTCTGCAAGCTTACAGATTACCTCAGGGTCATCAATGCTTGCCAATGCCCTTGCATGGCCTGCTGAAAGCTTGCCCTCGGACACAAGTGCCTGCACATACTCGGGAAGCTTGAGGATTCTCAGCGCATTTGCCACCACAGGTCGGGACTTGCCAACTGCAGTTGCAACCTCCTCCTGAGTCAGTCCGTGCATCCCCATAAGTGTACGGTAACCCTGAGCTTCTTCTATGGGATTCAGATTCTCTCTCTGGAGATTCTCAATAAGTGCAATCTCCATTGTCTGTAAATCGTCCAAATCACGGATAATTGCAGGAATCTCTGTAAGTCCGGCAAGCCTTGATGCTCTGTATCTGCGTTCACCGGCTACTATCTGATAGCTGCCGCCAAAGATAGGACGCACCAAAATAGGCTGAAGCACTCCATGTTCACGGATACTGTCAGCAAGCTGAAGGAGAGCTTCTTCGTCAAATTCTGTTCTGGGCTGTTCACGGTTAGGCTCTATATCTTCAATCTTGAGAGTAACAGCACCTGAGCCTGTTTCGCTTTCATTCTCAAGGTAAATTGCGTCCAGACGCTTACCAAGTCCGCCTTTTTTTGCCATATCAAGCCCTCTCTTTCTTCATTATTTCCTTTGCAAGGTTCAGATATGACTCTGAGCCCTTGCAGGTTATATCGTAGTAAATAACAGGCATTCCGTAGCTTGGTGCCTCGGAAATCCTGACACCTCTGGGAATAGGCGTAGAGTAAACCTTGCGTGGGAAGTACTTCTTGACCTCGTTGACAACCTGCTGTGTCAGATTGAGCCTGCCGTCGTACATAGTGAGGATAACACCCTCCACATCAAGATAAGGATTATACACTCTCTTAACCCTGCGGATAGAGTTCATAAGCTGTGCCAGACCTTCCAGTGCGTAATACTCGCACTGAATAGGAATCAGCACTGTATCTGTGCAGGTCAGAGCGTTGACGGTGACAAGACCCAGCGAAGGGGGACAATCAATGAAAATGTAGTCATAATCAGCCTTTACAGGAAGTACTGCGTTCTTGAGAATAGCCTCTCGCTTCTCTCTGTCTGCAATTTCAAGCTCAGCCGCCGCAAGGTCAAGGCTTGAGGGAATAACAGAAAGGTTCTTGAATTTAGTCTGAACAATACATTCTGACGCCTTTTTATCGTTAACAAGTATATCATATGTAGTAAACTTTGCACTTCGTCTGTCAATACCTACTCCGCTGGTGGCATTACCCTGAGGGTCAATGTCAATGAGCAGGGTCTTTTTGCCGAAATATCCGAAGGCAGCCGCCAGATTGACAGCACTTGTGGTTTTTCCCACACCGCCCTTCTGGTTGGAAACCGCAATTATTTTAGCCAATTATATCACCTTTCCAAAGAATTAATAGTAAAATCGAAAATCTAACAATAATTTTACCATACTATTGACTAAAATAAAAGTATTTTTACATAAAAACCTTGAAAATATTGAAAAGAAAAGGGTGCGGCATTTCCAGTGCCTTTAATGTGAAACTGACGGTCGATTCGTGAATCGCCCCTACAATGCCAAAAGACGCACAGTATTACTACTGCACGCCTTTTGGCAAGGGGTTCAGATAAGGAAATGGGTATGAGTGGACGGATGCTCGCGCATCCTAAGGGAAAAGCTTAATGATTATTAAAATGTTTCACATGAAACATTTCACAAGCACAGATGCTTTTGTTGCTGAATTTATGCAGACTTGGACTTTTTTGCCTGTACCTGCTTTGTAGCATCACTCTTTGGAATCTTCACTGTATATTCTATGTATTCTTCGGTCTCAGACTTCTTTGCAACTGCGTTAATACCTGAGAGCCTCATGGTATCTACTGCTTTTGTGATAGTATTTACAAATATCCGCACATCGCGGACGATAAATTTTTTATCCTGAGTGGGGGAATTAGTAACCGTAGCACGACACAGAAGCTTTACTATCAAATCCTCCGTATCCTTTGCACTGAGATTCTCTGCAACTATTCTGCTAAGGACTTCTTTTCTGACTTCTTCATCATCAATTCTGAGCAATGCTCTTGCGTGACGCTCCGACAGTCCTGCTTGTAATATCCAATCCTGTTCCTCCATACTGAGCTTGAGAAGTCTCAGCTTGTTAGCTACTGTGGATTGCTTTTTACCCAAGCGAATTGCGGCATCCTCCTGAGTAAGACCGTATTTTCTTATTAATCGGCTGATACCTCGAGCCTCCTCAAACATATTAAGGTCGGCCCGTTGGATATTCTCAAGCAAAGCGAAGATTGCAGACTCTTTATCTGTACATTTTATCAGCACACAGGGAACTTTTGTGAGTCCTGCCAGTACTGCGGCTCTGAGCCTACGCTCGCCTGCAACCAGCTCGTACTCTGTCTGGCTGAGTCTTCTGACAGTGAGGGGCTGCAGTATACCGTTTGTAGCAATTGATTGAGACAGAAGCCTTAGCTCGTCCTCGTCAAAGGTCTTTCTTGGCTGAGTTTTATTGGGTCGGATTTGTATGGTGGGAATATCAAGAACTCTGTTTTCTTCTTTTGAAAGGAATTTCATTCTTATCACCCCGAACATCCTGTGTTTCAGCTTCGGGTTGTTCCCTTGACTGTGACATTATTCTAACACACTGTCACAGAGAGATACTGTCATAATTTGAATAAGTATTTTTGATTTTTCTGAAATTATAGAAGATATAATGTCAGATACTGAAGAATTCTCCTAAATACAAAAGGACACTCCTGTAATCAAGAAGTGTCCTAAATGTAAAATTATAATGGTTGTTTTTTTATTTTTGAATTATGTCTTGGGTACTTGGGCGGGGTATGGGCAGTCTTTGCAACAGTTATCAGTGTACGATTGCTATCGTCAGAAAGGGTATATTCCTGCACCTGAGATATCGTACCACCGAGAAGCTTCAATGCATTGGATGCTTCTTCGATTTCTTCTCCTGCGGCAGGTCCTTTCATTGCAATGAACTCTCCGCCTTTCTTTACATATGGCAGGCAATATTCTGCAAGCACACAGAGCCTTGCAACTGCTCTGGAGGTTGCAACATCGAACTTCTCTCTATAATTTCTATCCTGTGCACCCTCTTCTGCACGGCTGTGTACTATTTCAGCCTGTAATCCAAGCTCTGCAAGCACATCTGAAAGGAACACAAGACGCTTATTTAGTCCATCCAGAAGTGTAAGCTTTATGTCGGGTCTTGCAATTAAAAGGGGAATACCGGGGAATCCAGCCCCTGTACCAACATCAATAACCTTGGCACCCTGTTTTACCTGACATTTTGCAAGCAGACTCAGGCTATCGCAAAAATGTTTAACTATAACCTCGTCTTCATCGGTAATAGCTGTCAGATTCATTCTTGTGTTGTAATCGATAAGCATTTTATAATAGGTATAAAAGCGGTCAAGAGCTGTATAATCAAGTTCAATACCAAGAGTCTTGACTTCAGAATAAAGTTTTTCTTTGAAACTCATCACTGCTCACCGCCTTTTCTGCCGTTACGGGTAAGCCAGATTATAAGTACACTCACATCAGCAGGAGATACACCTGATATTCTGCTTGCCTGTGCAATATTTCTGGGTTTAATCTTGTTAAGCTTCTCCTGTGCTTCAAGTCTCAGCCCTGTAATATCCTTATAATCTATATCTGAGGGAAGCTCTCGCTCTTGCATACGGTGCATCTGCTCCACACGGTCAAGCTGTTTCTTGATATAACCTGCGTACTTGACCTCAATCTCCACCTGCTCAAACACACTGCGATGTAAATCAGGTCTGTCTTTATCTACAGGCGTCAGGTCTTTGTATGAAATCTGGGGACGGCGGAGTAAATCTGCAAGGGAAACACCTGTGGTAACCTTTGATGTTTCACATGAAACAAGAATATCGTTAAGTTCATCAGTAGGAGAGAGCACAGTGTGCTGTACTCTGTAAAGCTCATTTTTAATTTCTTCTTGCTTTTTCAGGAATCTTGCCCATCTTTCATCAGTAACCAAACCGATTTTCCTACCAATGGGAGTCAGACGCTTATCTGCATTATCCTGTCTGAGTACAAGTCTGTACTCACTACGGGAGGTCATCATTCTGTAAGGCTCATTGGCACCTTTGGTAATCAGGTCATCAATAAGTGTTCCTATATAAGAGCCTGAACGCTCAAGTATAAGAGGTTCCTCACCTTTAACTGAAAGTGCCGCGTTAATACCTGCAACCAGACCCTGTGCGGCGGCTTCTTCATAACCGCTGCTACCATTGAACTGACCTGCTCCGTAAAGTCCGCAGAAATCCTTGAACTGCAAAGTTGCATCAAGGGACAGAGGGTCAACACAATCATACTCAATTGCATAGGCAGGACGCATAACAACTGCATTTTCCAGCCCTTTGATAGTATGATAGAACTTAAGCTGTACCTCCTCAGGAAGTGAGGAGGACATACCCTGCAGATACATCTCCTCTGTGTTTTCTCCACAAGGCTCAATGAATAGCTGATGTCGCTCTTTATCTGCAAACCTCATAATCTTATCCTCAAGGCTGGGACAATATCTTGGGCCTATACCTTCAATCATACCGCCGTAAAGGGGACTGCGATGGATATTATCAAGAATAATCTTCTTTGTATTCTCGTTAGTCCAGCTGATATGACAGACAACCTTGTTATCTCCAAGCTCGTCAGTTTCAAAAGAAAAAGGCTCGGGAGGTTCATCACCGCATTGAACATCCAGCTCAGAGAAATCTATGCTTGAACGGAGAACTCGTGCAGGAGTACCTGTCTTAAAGCGTCTGATAGACAGACCTAAATCGCGGAGACTCTGACCAAATCTTGTTGCCGCAAAGGTGCCGTCAGGGCCACCCTCGTAGCTGACTTCACCTACAAATATTCTGCCGCCCAGGTATGTACCTGTAGCGATAATTACCTTCTTAAAGCTGAACACTGCACCCATCTGGGTGGTAAGCTCCCAAGGGTAATCAGCATTATCCGTTCTATTTATATCTGTTATTTCTGCCTGACGAAGCTCAAGGTTATTCTGCAACTCCAACTTATGCTTCATTATTGATGCATACTTCAGACGGTCAATCTGTCCTCTCAGAGAATGCACCGCAGGGCCTTTGCCTCGGTTGAGCATCCTCATCTGCAGAAAACTCTCGTCTGCTGTCTTGCCCATTTCTCCGCCTAAGGCATCTATCTCTCTGACTAAGTGACCCTTTGCTGTACCTCCAATAGAAGGATTACAAGGACAGTTGCCTACAGCGTCCATATTTATAGTAAATATTGCAGTTTTACAGCCAAGTCGTGCAGATGCAAGTGCCGCTTCAATTCCTGCGTGACCTGCACCAATAACTGCAACATCATATTTTCCTGCTTGGTAAGTTTGCATATACATACCTCATTTTGTTTCACATGAAACATTTTAATAGGGAAGTGGGGTTATTTTCCTACACAAAAGCTGTGGAACACATCATCCACAACAGCATCAGATACATTCTCTCCTGTTAACTGTAGAAGTGCATCAATGGCATCCTCCACACAAACTGTTACTGCATCAAAGGAATAACCTGCATCCAGAGTGTTCTTTGCATCTGTAACACAATCCAGTGCACTCTGTGCGGCAGAGCGCTGACGCTCTCCTGAGAGAATACCTGCACAGGGGTCAAAGTCCTTTGTGCCTGATACCTCGGCAATAGCATCAACAAGTTCCTGTTTACCGTCGCCACTGATGGCACTTATATAAACAATATGATTGATTTTCTTGCTAATTATATTAATATCTAACTTTCTTTCCAAGTCTGTCTTATTGATAATTGCAATAGAGGGGATATCCTCAAGACTATCAATAAGCTTTATATCCTCATCTGTCAGCTCCTGACTGCTGTCAAAAACAGCCAGTACAAGAGAACAGCTTGAAAGTCTCTCTTTTGTTCTGTCAACACCGATTTTCTCTACAGGATTATCTGTGTCGCGAATACCTGCTGTATCGCAAAGCCTCAGTGTTACATCGCCTACGATTACAGTTTCTTCCACTACATCACGGGTAGTACCCGGAATTTCCGTAACAATACTCTTATCAAAGCCCGAAAGCAGATTCATAAGTGTAGACTTGCCCACATTAGGTCTGCCTGCTATTACAGTATCAACTCCGTGGAGAATAGCCTGTCCTGCCTCATATTCATTAAGGAGTTTTTCAATTTTTCCTTTTGCTCTGTTCAAGGTTTCTGCTATTGCGGAGTCCGTCACCTCGGGAATATCCTCCTCAGGAAAATCCGCCCAAGCACACAGATGGCCCGCCAGCGAAACAAGGTCAGATTTAATATCTTCAATTCTCTTTCTGAGTGCACCTGTCCGTGTGCTCACCGCTGCACGGGCCGCCTGTCGGCTCTGAGCAGAAATAATATCCATAACCGCCTGAGCTTCGCTCAAATCCATTTTTCCATTAAGAAAAGCTCGCTTTGTAAATTCGCCCGGCTCAGCAAGCACAGCACCATTGTTAAGCACTGCACGAAGTACACGCCTTGTAATATACAATCCGCCGTGACAGCAGATTTCTACCACATCTTCACCTGTGAAGCTTCTTGGTGAGCGATAAAGGATAGCCACAACCTCATCCAGCATTTCACCTTCTTCAACAGCCTTACCGTAGGATGCACGGTAGCCCTCCATAGAGGAGAGAGGCTTACCGCTGACAGACACAAAAATTTTATCAGCAACTTCAATGGCATCATTGCCTGATATTCTGATAATACCGATACCGCCTTGACCTTGTGCGGTACTGATAGCGGCTATTGTATTTTCACTCATAAAATCACCGTCCTGATGTGGTCCTGATGGGTTGAAATTTTATAAAAAAGAAACAGGGCAGCTACTGCCGCCCTGCTTAGTATCGGCGAGCTTGTCCGCCGTTTATTACTTGTCGATTCTGCCGTAGAGTGCAGCACCCTCGCCCTCATTGATAGGAGCACGCTTGGGTGTATCCTCATTACTCTGAGCACTGTCGTAGCTTCGTCTGGGGCGTCTGTCATAGCCGCCCTTGCCTCTGCCTCTGCCGCCGCGATTAGCACGAGGTGCCTTGGGGTCAGGACCGATAACTACATGTCTGTTCATATTTTCGCCTTCGCTCCAAGAGGTAGCTCCATTGACCTTCTGAACAGCAGTGTGAATAATTCTTCTCTCATAAGGATTCATAGGCTCAAGACTTGTCTTATAACCTGTCTTTACAGCCTTGAAAGCCAGCTTTCTGCCGAGACTCTCCAGAGTTTTTTCTCTCTTTTCACGGTAGTCGCCTGTGTTGATTGTTACTTTATAATAAGAATTCTCAACATGGTTTGCAACCAGACCTGTAAGGTACTGGAGTGCATCCAGAGTCTCACCGCGTCTGCCGATAACAGAGCCTACATCCTCACCCTCAAGGTTGATTACAACTCCGCCTTCTTCAGACTCTGTAGCACTGAGAGTGATACCCTCAAGACCCATTGCCTCAAGCACATCCTTGAGGAAGTTCTGAGCAACATCAGCAGGAGTTTCTCTGATAAAAGCTCTGACCTTGGCAGGACATCCGCCAAACAAACCGAGAACCTTCTTTTCGGCTCTCTGGATAATTTCAAATTCTGCTTCGTAGGTTTCAACTCCGAGCTGTCTGCAAGCGTCTTCCTGTGCAGCAACCTCGGTATCACCTACACCGATAGCTTCTCTAATCAAGATGTCACCTTCTTGTATTCTTTTGTGTTATAAAAAAGTAGTTAATTTCAGTTTAATCTGTAAAGCTTACTTTAAATCAGATACGCTTTACTGCTGCCTCCTGCTTTTCAAGCAGGGCAACGCGAGCCGCTTCTGAACGAGCGACCATCATTCCGGGTCCGAAGAAATAGTGGAGGACCAGGGACTGTACAAAACCCAGTACAGTTGAACAAATCCAATAGAAACCTACAGCTGCAGGCACAGTATATGCAAGATATGCCGAGAACAAGGGAAGCATAAGAATCATAGCCTTCATACATCCCTGCTGCTGTCCGCCGCCTGTACCATTCAATTTCTGCATAATAAGCTGTGATGCCACAGATGTTACAAAACAAAGAACAGGAATTAAAAGATACCATGAAAATCCCAGCTTTGAGGGTGTTTCAAGCAGGTTAATACCTGAGAAGTTAAAGGATGCACAGAAGTCGGAAATTTCAGCAATTGAAACCTTGCCGCCTTCAAAGCAAGCCTGAATACACTCAAAACTTGTGAAGTATCTCATAATATCAATCTGTCCGCCGTACATAGCAGAAGCACTGATATTAAGTCCGGGGATAGATACCAGGACATTCTTAGCCTGCTCTACCATAGCACTGTCCAGATGAAGTGTGTTTGTAAGAGGATAAGCAACACTGTAGAAAACGCCAATCATAATAAACATTGGCAGCAGTGATGTCAGACAGCCTGAGTAAGGGCTGACACCCTCTTTTTCGTAGAGTTTCTGGGTTTCTTCGTTAAGCTTTTCTCTGTTGTTAGCGTACTTTTCGCGAAGTTCAGCCATTTTTGCCTGCATTCTGGCGTTACCGGCCATAGTCTTCTGCTGTTTGATAGAAGAAGGAAATAATATCAGCTTCGCGATAATTGTAAAGATTAAGATAGCAAATGCGTAGTTATGCACTAACTGGTAAGCAGCCCAGAGTATATAACCGAAGATGCCTCCGATAAATTCCATAAGCTTAACCTTTCTTTCATCTCTTTTGTTTTTTCTGCGGGACGGGGTCATACCCGCCTTTGGAGAAGGGGTTGCACCGCAGTATTCTCCATATAGCAAGAGCAGAGCCCTTTAATACTCCGAATCGTTCGATTGATTCATATCCGTACTGCGAGCAGGTAGGGTAATACTTGCAGGCAGGCGGTGTGTGTGGAGAAATTTTTGTCTGATAAAACCGTATTAATTTAAGGAACAGCTTCTTCATCCCTTAGCCTCCAGCAGCTTAGCATCCTTGAAATGCTTCTTCATACTGGTAAGAATCTGGGTGCTTTTTCTATAAGGGGTCTTGCCCCTTGCAACAAATACAATGTCATATCCGGGACGCAAAGAGTCCCTCAGCTCATTGAAGGCTGCCCTGATAATACGCCTGGAGCGGTTACGCTCCACAGCCTTTCCGATCTTTTTACCTGTGGTGATTCCGATACGCAGGTTATTTGTATTATTTTTTACAATGTAGGTTACCAGGTCAGGCGATACATACGACCGACCGCGGCTGTACGCACGCCTGAACTCCCTGTTTTCTTTCAAAGTGATGATATCACTCATTCAAACCACCTGATTACTTTGTGGGTAAAGGTCGGACTCTGACTGATAAAAAGAAAGACCACTTAAACCGTGGTCCTCACTTTTAGTTAGCCAAGAACTATCCTTAATAATTAGTAAGAAAGTCTCTTTCTGCCTTTTGCTCTTCTGCGAGCAAGAACCTTGCGTCCGTTTTTGTCGGACATTCTCTTTCTGAAGCCATGCTCCTTCTTTCTGTGGAGCTTCTTGGGTTGATATGTTCTGAGCATATTAATCCTCCTTTCGGATACATAACCTTGCAATATAGCATTATACTTGAATTTTTCTCTATAGTCAATAAAAATTTTCTAATTTTTTTGACTTTTCAGAATTTTATTTTTTTGCTGAAAAAATTATTTCAAAATCGACACTATATCTTGTATTTAAGCTAAGTTCACACCACAAATTGCAGATATAAAAAATACTCACAAATGAGGATATAATATAAATAGTAATAAATACATTATAAATACAAAAAATAAGTGATAAAAAAGCATTGCAATCACAGCTTGTTTTTGGTAAAATAAAATGGTAAATGTGAAAGGTTGTCTTTTCAGATTAAGTGTCCTTTTTACACGCATTTATTTTGACAAAAAAGAGTGGATTTTTCTTCACTTATACGGAGTATTAATCCGTACTGTTTTTCAGGACACAAGGGAAATTATATTCAAAGACAGAAGAAATACTAAGGAGGTACAGAGATGGAATCTTTCAGCGACGCATGGGGCGTCATCTGCGAATACTGCAAAACCAAAATAACCGATGTAGCGTACAAAATGTGGATAAGCCGTATTGAACCTATAGACCTTGATTTCAAAACAGGCAAAGCAACACTTCTTGTCCCCAATGATTTTCACAAGGATACAATTGAAAGATGCTACATAACACTGCTTGACGATGCATTCAGAGAAATATTCGGCACTACCTTTGAGCTGTGCCTGATTACCCCTGAGGATAAAAAGACCACTGTTCCCGAGGACAGTGCAAAGGACGCAGGCTCAATCTACGATTACACATTCTCAAACTTTATCGTAGGTCCATCCAACACCTTTGCTCACGCGGCTGCAATGGCAGTTGCCGCAAAGCCTGCGGATGCCTATAACCCACTGCTTATCTACGGCAGCTCTGGACTTGGTAAAACCCACCTGCTGTATGCAATCGGTAATGCAATTAAAAAGAATAATCCTGATATGAGAATCCAGTACGCCAAGGGCGACGAGTTCATTAACGAGCTGGTACAAGCTATCAGTAACGCTACCACTGCTGAGTTCAAGCAGAAGTACAGACACGCAGATGTACTCCTTGTGGATGATGTTCAGTTCATAGCAGGTAAGAACAGTACACAGGAGGAGTTCTTCCATACATTCAATGCACTTTATGAGGACCACAAGCAGATAGTTCTTATTTCTGACCGTCCTCCCAAGGATATGAAGATTCTTGATGAACGACTTCGTTCACGCTTTGAGTCAGGACTTATTGCTGACCTTCAGCCCCCGGACCTTGAAACAAGAATCGCAATTATCAAGAAGAAGGCTGACATTCTTGAGGTACCTGTTGCTGATGAGCTTATAGTTTTCATTGCTCAGAAGATTAAAACCAATGTCCGTCAGCTTGAGGGAGTTGTCAAGAAGCTCAAGGCAAGATACCTGCTCAATAACGAGAAGATTACTCAGGCTGTGGTTGCCGAGGCTATATCCGATATTCTCAACAATGACAGTACTCCTGAGCAGACAGTTACAAAAATTATTGATGAAGTTGCCCGTACCTTCGGCGTTTCATCTGAGGATATCCGCTCAAAGAAAAGCCGCCAGGCATCTATCAACAATCCCCGACACATTGCTATATATATAATCAGAGAGATAACAGGTCTTTCTATGGCAGAAATCGGCAAAATTTTCGGTAATCTGCATCATTCCACCATTGTTTATACTACTAAGCAGGTTGACAAGAGAATGCAGACTGAACCCGCGCTGAGAGAAACAGTGGAAGATATTATGAAAAATATCAGAGAGTCATAACCAAAGTTCACCGAGGCGTGACACCGAAGTACTGAGTTGCTCAGCCTTTGTTTTTGAGTGCCACATCTGATTTACTGAACAAAAAGTTTTCAACAAATTCACCAACATTAACATTGGAGTTTTTAACATTTCCATATTTTAATTTCCGCGGAAATACCAATGTGAAAAAATAAAAAGTTTTCATCAATCTGTATTCGGAGAAATATTTCCCATGAATACTTTGCTAAGATAGCTTTTTGACAATTTCACAGCCCCAACAACTTACAACAATTTTATTAATACATTTCTTTATAATTTCTTTCAGAAAGGATTTTTTGCGAAATGAAGTTTACAGTAATGAGATCTGATATTGTACAGGCAGTACAGAATGTTTCCAGAGCTGTTTCTACAAAAGCAACTCTGCCTGCACTTGAGGGTATCCTCATAAAAGCATACGACAATACACTTACACTCTCAGGCTATGACCTTGAGCTTGCTATCACCACTACCATTGAGGCTACAGTTTCTGTTGAGGGTGAAATCGTAGTAGGTGCAAAGCTTTTCTCGGATATTGTCAGGAAGCTCCCCGAGGAAATCGTTACCTTTGAGACTGACGAGCGTATGATTATCTACATCCAGAGCGGTAACGCATCCTACCAGATTGTCGGTATTTCCTCAATGGATTATCCCGAGATGCCTAAGTTTGAGGCTCAGGACGAAATCAGAATCAACGCAGGCGTACTCAAGAATATGATTAAGCAGACACTGTATGCTGTTTCTGACAATATCAATAAACCCATCTACACAGGCTCTCTCTTTGAGATTAAAGATAAGGTAATGAGAATTATCTCAATTGACGGCTATCGTATGGCAATCAGACGGGAGGATATTGATTGCGATTCCGATAATAAGTTCATTGTTCCCGGTAAGATGCAGAGCGAAATACTCAAGCTTATCAATGATGACGAAAAGGAAATCACAATTATCGTGGGTCAGCGTCATGTTACCTTTAATGTAGATACATACTCAATTGTATCCAGAATTATCGAGGGTAACTTCCTTGATTATCGTACAACTGTACCTAAGTCAGAGGAGACAGTTATCAGAATCAACACAAGACATCTGATAAATGCAGTAGACCGTATGGCTCTTATTACAAGTGAGAGAGTACAGAGCCCCGTGCGTTTCTCTATTACACAGAATGAGATTAAGCTTTCCTGCCGTACAGCAGTGGGCAGAGCTTCAGATGAAATTCCTGTTTCCACTATCGGTAAGGATGTAGTGATTGGCTTTAATAACAGATACCTTCTGGATGCACTGAGAAATACCGAGTGTGACGAGGTTATGCTGGTACTCAACGGCAGCCTTTCACCTATGATTGTAAAACCCGTTCAGGGAGAATCCTTCCTGTTCTTAGTTGTTCCTATGAGGCTTAACGATGAAATCTGAGATAATTAAGATTAACGATGAATATATCAAGCTGGATTCCCTTCTTAAATTTTCCGGTCTTGCAGAAACAGGCGGCGAGGCTAAGGTGCTTATCCAAAGCGGACAGGTCCTTGTCAACGGCGAAGTTTGTACTATGCGAGGCAAGAAAATGAGAGACGGAGATAAAGCTCAGTACGGACAAAGAATTGTAGAGGTGTCTGTTGTTTGATAGTTAAGGCTCTTGAATTCACATCTTTTCGCAATCTCAAGGACAATAAAATATTTCCCTGTGAGGGTGTCAATGTAATTTACGGAGACAACGCTCAGGGTAAGACTAATCTCCTTGAGGCGATATGGATGTTTTCGGGAGGTCACTCTTTCCGCGGAGCAAAGGAGTCTGAGCTTATAAGCTTTGAGAGTAAAAAATCCGAGATTTCAATGGATTTTTTCAGTCAAGGCAGAGAACAGACTGCTACTATTAAATTTTTCGGCAATAAAAAAGAAGTTAAAATAAATGAGGTAGTCAAGCCTTCCTCGGCGTATTTATCCCAGTGCTTCTCTGCAGTTGTTTTTTCACCTGAACACCTTTCTCTTGTTAAAAACGGCCCGTCACTCAGACGCAAGTTTATTGACGGAGCTATATGTCAGCAGGATGTAAAATTTGCAGTGTTGCTGTCAAAGTATAACAGAACTGTTTTTCAGCGTAATGCTTTGCTCAAAGAGATTTATAAGCATCCGGAGCTGGAGGAAACTATCTGCATCTGGGATGATTCACTGATTATCTTAGGAGCAAGGATAATTTTTAAGAGACTTGAGTACCTTAAAAAGCTTGAGTTTTCTGCACAGGAATTTCACAAGGGAATCTCAGGCGGGAAAGAAGAATTACAGATTGAATATATAAGCTCTGCAGGTGTGGAGTTTAATGATACTGAGCAGCAGATTGCAGAGAAACTTCGGGATAACTTTGAGCGATGCAGGCGTGAGGATATAAAGCTCAGCTGTACAAACTGCGGTCCTCACAGAGATGACTTGGATTTTCTTATAAACGGAATCAAGGCAAAGACTTTTGCGTCTCAGGGTCAGCAGAGGAGTATAATTCTTTCTCTGAAGCTTGCCGAGGCTCAGATGCTGTGGCAGTTTTTTGACGAGCCGCCTGTGGTGCTCCTTGATGATGTACTGTCTGAAATTGATAAAAGCAGACAGGAATTTCTGCTGAGTAATACCCGAGGATGTCAGACCTTTATCACAGGGTGTGAGGTTCCTGAATATGAGAACGAAGATACTAAAATCTTCATTATAGAAAAAGGCGAGGTTAAATAAATGTACTTGCATCTTGGTCAGGAGACAGTAGTTGATGTTAAGAATATTATAGGAATTTATGATATGGATACATCCACGGTTTCCAAATGGTCAAGGGACTTCCTGACAGTTGCAGAAAAGGAAGGCAGAGTAGTGAATGTTTCCTATGAATTGCCAAAATCCTTCATTGTCTGCAAAGAGTTAAAGGACGGAGTAGAGAAAGAAATTGTATATATAAGTCCGCTCAGCTCTCAGACCTTGCTCAGAAGAACTCAGAGTACACAGATTATTACCTGATTTTTTGCAATGTATTTCTATATGTAATTAAATAAAGTTTTAGATAAAGTATTTCCGAAAAAAATCGGATTTCTGTATTTTGATTTTTACGGTAAAAAATAGGAGGATGAGTATGGATAAAGATAAACAGAAATGTCCCTATTGCTCCAGAAAAATAAGCTATAAAACAAGACTGCTTGAGCACGGAGATGCAGAGCACGATTGTCCTCATTGCAACAAAACCTCAAAGATTACTCAGAATTCAAATATATGGATTCTGCTTATTCTGTGCAGTATGGTTGCTATATTTATAATGATTTTTTATTTTACATCAGCCAAAAGCATTCAGAATGCTTTTGATGATGATGGAAAGTTTGGTTTCCTTGTGGCACTTTTCTTCGGAAAAGGTAAGGAAATCAAGTGGATGTTATGGGAGATGATACCCTTTGCGGTGTTCTTCTTTGTATCTCCTTTGTTTATTGAGTTTTCTCCTCTGAAACGATTTATGGAGCAGACTCCCTCTAATATAGATTTGTCTGTTCCTGTTAGTTCATCCTCACGGGGAGATAAGCCTACAGGAAGAACAAGGAGTATTCCTAAGACTCAGACTACATCATTCAAAGGAGTATACGAGGATATATCTTCCTCCTCGGAGACAGTGGATAAAACACGGGCATTCAGAATGTCTGATATGGTACATTCAGGAGAGATTGATGGTGTGACAGATGTTACTCCTGTGTCTACTTCAAAGTCAGGTTCTTACTCAAGCGATGCTCCTTTAAAAAGAGTAAATCATGAGCAGGTCAGGGAATATACACCCAGGTCTGAGCGTGTACATACACAACCATCTGCTCAGAAAAGTCAGATTCCACGGGATAAAAAGCCAACACAAGGCGGCAACTATTCAGCAAACAGGAAGTTCTGATGTTAAAACGCTATTACAGGCAGTTTTCGCCTTAATATATGTACGAATGGTTTTATTAAAAGCCTTTAATAGGAGGTTAAGATTTTGGATAACGAAAATTTAGTTTACGGTGAAACCCCAAACACAAAAGTAGAAACAGAATACGATGCAGACGAAATACAGGTTCTGGAAGGACTTGAAGCTGTAAGAAAGCGTCCCGGTATGTATATCGGCTCTACAGGTCCCAGAGGTCTCCATCATCTTGTATACGAGATTGTTGATAACTCTATCGACGAGGCACTGGCAGGATATTGTACAAAGATTGATGTTTCAATTCTGCCCGGTAATATTATCCGCGTTCAGGATAACGGCCGCGGTATTCCTGTAGGTATCAATCAGAAGACAGGTTTGCCTGCTGTTACTGTTGTATTTACTGTACTTCACGCAGGCGGTAAGTTCGGCGGCGGAAGCTACAAGGTTTCAGGCGGTCTTCACGGTGTTGGTGCATCTGTAGTTAATGCTTTGTCCGAGTGGCTTGAGGTCAGGGTTTGTGACGGAGAGTACGAGTATACACAGCGTTTTGAGCGTGGTCACGAGTGCTATGCTCTCAAGAAGGGTAATCCTACTACAGAGAGGGGTACAACTGTACTCTTTAAAGCTGACACAGAGATATTTCAGGAAACAGATGTATATGATTACTCTATTCTTGAGACAAGACTCCGTGAGCAGGCTTTCCTTAACGCAGGTGTGCATATTGAGCTCAGAGACGAGCGTGATGCTGATAATATTATTGCAAAGAACTTCTTCTATGAGGGCGGTATCCGTTCTTATGTAGAATTCCTTAATAAAAAGCGTTCAGTAGACCCCATTCATCCTGAGGTTATCTACTTTTCTGCCGCAAACGCAGAGGACACTGCATCTGTTGAGATTGCAATGCAGTATACAGAAAGCTACAACGAGCTTATGCTGTCTTTTGCAAATAACATTCATACTGTAGACGGCGGTACTCACGAGGAGGGCTTCAAGCGAGCTTTGACCCGTGTAATGAACGAGTACGCCAGAAAGTTCAATAAACTCAAGGATAACGATGCAAACCTGAGCGGTGAGGATATCAGAGAAGGACTCTGTGTTATTATTTCCGTCAAGGTTAAAGAGGCAGAGTTTGAGGGACAGACCAAGACAAAGCTGGGTAATACCGAGGTAAGAGGTCTGGTAGATAAGCTTATTTCTGATAAGCTGATGACCTTCCTTGAGGAAAATCCCACTGTTGCAAAGACTATCTTTGATAAAGCGTTAGCTTCTCAGCGTGCACGCGAAGCCGCAAGAAAAGCAAGAGAAAGTGTCAGAAGAAAGTCTGCACTTGAAAGTGCAAAGCTTCCCGGTAAGCTTGCAGATTGTCAGAGTAAGGACACAAGCATTACCGAAATATACATCGTAGAGGGAGACTCTGCGGGTGGATCTGCAAAGAACGGCAGAGACAGACGATATCAGGCTATCCTGCCTCTTTGGGGTAAGATGCTCAATGTTGAGAAGAGCCGAATCGACAAGGTTTACGGCAATGATAAGCTCCAGCCTGTTATCACAGCTTTGGGCTGTGGTATCGGTGACGAGTTTGATATAACAAAGCTCAGATACAACAAGGTTATTATTATGGCGGATGCTGATGTTGACGGTCAGCATATCCGTACACTGCTTCTGACCTTCTTCTTCCGCTATATGAAGCCTCTGATTGAAGAAGGCCATGTATACATAGCACAGCCTCCTCTGTACAGAATTACCCAGAAGGGTAAGAAGGAGCACCGCTATGCTTACTCAGATTTAGAGCGTGACCAGATTCTTGCAGAAATCGGTTCAAAAGCTGATATCCAGAGATATAAGGGTCTTGGTGAGATGGACTACGAACAGCTCTGGGAGACTACAATGAATCCCGAAACAAGAACAATGCTTCGTATAGAACTGCAGGATGCTGCTCAGGCAGATGAGACCTTCTCTATCCTTATGGGTGACAAGGTTGAGCCCAGACGCGAGTTTATTGAGCAGAACGCAAAGTATGTTCAGAATCTGGATATTTAAGCAGCGGGAAAGGAGAGTGTAACTTATGGCTAAAAAAGATAAAACCTATACTATTGACGAGAGTGCATTTGCCAATACGAAAATCATAGAAGTTGATGTTAACCGCGAGATGCGTCAGTCCTTCCTTGATTACTCAATGTCAGTTATCGTTTCCCGTGCTTTGCCTGATGTCCGCGACGGCTTAAAGCCTGTTCACAGACGAATCCTCTACACTATGTATGAGAAGGGACTTGCTCCCGAGAAGCCCTACAGAAAGTGTGCGGATACAGTTGGTTCTGTGCTGGGTTCTTACCATCCTCACGGTGACGCATCTGTTTACGATGCTATGGTACGACTTGCACAGGATTTCTCTATGAGATATATGCTGGTTGACGGTCACGGTAACTTCGGTTCTGTTGACGGCGACCCCCCTGCTGCTTATCGATATACTGAGTCAAGAATGAGCAAGATTTCTACAGAGATGCTTGCTGATATTGATAAAGACACAGTTGACTTTATGCCCAACTTCGATGACCGTCTGGAGGAGCCTACTGTGCTTCCCTCCCGTTTTCCTAACCTCTTGGTAAACGGCTCAAACGGTATCGCTGTTGGTATGGCAACAAACATTCCACCTCATAATCTGGGTGAGGTTATCGATGCTATGTGTATGCTGATTGATAACCCTGATACAGAGATTGCCGAGCTTATGGATTGTATGCCGGGCCCTGACTTCCCCACAGGTGCAATGATTATGGGCAGAAGCGGAATCCGCGCCGCATATATGACAGGCCGCGGCAAGATTACTGTCCGTGCAAGAGCGGAAATTGTTGAGGAGAAAAACGGAAGATTCAAGATAATCGTTTCTGAGCTTCCTTATCAGGTAAATAAGGCAAGACTCATTGAGCATATTGCTGACCTTGTAAACGAAAAGCGTCTGGAGGGTATCTCTAACATTGAGGACCACTCTGACAGAAGCGGTATGCACATTGAAATTGATGTTAAGCGCGATGCATCTGCACAGGTTGTGTTGAATCAGCTTTATACATATACTCAGCTTCAGACTACCTTCGGCGTTATTATGCTTGCTATTGTAAACGGCGAGCCAAAGGTTCTGAATCTTAAAGATATGCTGTCTCATTATATTGATTTCCAAGAGGAGGTCATCACAAGGCGTACAGCATATGATTTGAAGAAGGCTGAGGAGAGACTCCACATCTTAGAGGGCTTAAAGATTGCCCTTGATAACATCGACGAGGTTATTGCTACTATCCGTGCAAGTAAGGATACTCCCGATGCTGTCAATAATCTGATGGTAAAATTCGGTCTTTCTGAGATTCAGGCTCAGGCTATTGTACAGATGAGACTCAGACAGCTGACAGGTCTTGAGCGTACAAAGATTGAAGAAGAAATCAAAGAGCTTGAGCTGAAGGTTGCGGACTTCAAGGAAATCCTTGCAAGCAAGGAAAGACGCCTGCAGATTGTAAAGAACGAGGCTATTGAAATCAGAAACAAGTATTCTGACGAAAGAAGAACAGAGATTTGCTCTATAAGCGGTGAGGTTGATATTGAGGACCTTATCCCCGAGGAGCAGTGCGTTGTTACATATACACAATTTGGATACATCAAGCGTCAGACCACAGATACCTACAAGCTCCAGAATCGCGGAGGCAGAGGTGTCGCAGGTATGACACGCCGCGAGGAGGATGTAGCAACCGAGCTGATGATTACAGGCAGCCACGATTATATTCTGTTTTTCTCTGATAAGGGCAGAGTATACAGACTCAAGTGCTACGAGATTCCCGAGGGAAGCCGTCAGTCAAAGGGCATGAACATTGCAAACCTCTTACCAATTACAGCAGACGAGAAGATTACATCTATGATTCGTGTGCCTGAATTTGCAGAGGATAAATTCCTTGTTATGGTTACCCGTCAGGGTGTTATCAAGAGAATTGCACTGGAAGCATACAACACAAACCGTAAGGGCGGTCTGATTGCTCTTGAGCTTAACGAGGGTGACGAGCTTGCATGGGTAAGAATGACAGACGGTGATGATTCTATTATCATTGCAACCAAGAAGGGTTACGCTATCCGCTTTATGGAGACAGATGTGCGTCCTATGGGCCGTCTTGCCCGCGGTGTGCGTGCTATCCGTCTGCGTGAGGGCGATGAGGTTGTAGGAATGTCAGTAGCAAGGAACGGCGGCAAGGTGCTGACCGTATCCGAGACAGGCTACGGCAGACTGTCTGAGATTGACAATTACAGACTCCAGTCCAGAGGCGGTAAGGGTATTATCAACTACCATACAGAGAAGTACGGCGATGTTGCCGCAATCAAGGTAGTTGACCTTGAGGATGATATCATCCTTGTTTCTGAGGATGGTATTATTATCAGAATTCTTGCAAGCTCTATCAGAGTTTGTGCACGACCCTCAAAGGGTGTTACAGTAATGCGTATCAAGGACGGTAACAAGGTAGTAGCTGCAGCTCGTGCTCCCCACGAGGAGGACGAGGCAGTAGTCCTTGAGGCAGAAGATGTAAACCCCGAGGAAGAAGCCGCAGACGCAGTAGCAGACGAGGTTGAAGAAATCGTAGAAGATACCGACGAATCTGCTGAGGAATAATTACCTACATTATTAAATAAAGACACTAAAAAAGGAAGCAGAGCACACTTGCACTGCTTCCTTTTTCTTGTATTATCAATTTTAATAATATTTTGATATTTTACTACTTTAGTACTAAAGTAGTAAAATACTATTGACTCTTTGATTTGCATATACTATAATATAGATGAAGGAGCTACCGATAGACGGTTAGCCCAAGATATGGTTAAAGAAATAACCGCGACTTTGGCTTAGGGCGGTTATTTCTTTTTTTATTTAATATTATTATTTCTTCTGATAATGTAAATTTTCTTATTAATAGTTTTGAAAGTATTAATTATTTCTTTTGTTTCCTGAGATAATCCGTCCCAAAATATAATAGCATAATCTGAATACTCAGCTAAGATTTGATTTCTGATAACAATTGAATTCTTTCCATATTTTTTATAATTTGGTAAGAATTCTCTATATATTAGATTGTTGTTTATTGCATATGTTTTTGCACATAAATCTATTCCTTTGTCACCGCAACATATTATTTCAGTAACATCTGAGGGAAGATATTTTTCTAA
Source organism: Ruminococcus sp. (assembly GCA_017473775.1). GTDB lineage: Bacteria > Bacillota > Clostridia > Oscillospirales > Acutalibacteraceae > Ruminococcoides. The sequence goes on along the minus strand of JAFUJH010000001.1, from coordinate 4,796 downwards.
ATGTTGTTCAACTAACGAAGGTGAACCTGTAATAGCAATTTTCATAGTAATAATATAAATATAAATTAGATATATATTGTGCCTATAATTAACATAATACCACATAATAAGTTTAAAGTAAATATAAAATATATTTATTGTGAGGTTATTATGGCTATTAAGAGTTTATCTATAAGAATATCAGAAGAAATGCTTGATAAACTGCATATAGTTGCAGATTATGAGGGCAGGAGTGCAAACAGCCAGATTAATATTCTGATAAGAGATTGCATTGAAGCCTACGAGGAAAAGCACGGAAAAATTGAGATTGGAAAAAGAAATTAAAAATAAACCGCTGTATGAGATGTAAAAAATCATACAGCGGTTTTGTTTATATTATAAGGTTATTCTGACTTGGGCTCTGACTCATCAACAGTTTCTTCACTTGCTGAGTCCTCAGTTTCTGCAGAAATATCAGATGAAATTTCTGATTCTGTAGAGTCTGATGCTTCAGCCTCGGAATTATCAGTATCTATTAGTGATTCTTCTGAATTTTCAGCACCCTCAGGGAGCTCACCCTCGGGCAGTTCTGCCTTAGGCTTTTTCTCTTTGAGTGTTACTGTGAACAGCCATACCACAGGGTAAGCAAACTTCTTTTCTCTTAAAGATTTACTTGTCAGCAGACACATTGCGGCAAAGATAATGATTGATACAATGAACGCCACCATACCAAGCTTAAAGCCGTCGGGAACATAGGAGAACTTAACAGTGTGCTCGCCTTCTGTAAGCATTACTGCACAGACGCCGTTACCAACTGCAACTACCTCTGCATCCTCGCCGTCAACCTGTACACTCCAGCCCTTCTCGTAGGGAATGGATGTATACAGCAGACCGTCGCGGTTTGCATCAACTGTACCCTCAAGTACAGTGTCGGTAGCCTTGGTAGCCTCCATTGTGCTTGCACCTAAAATCTCCAGACCCTGCTCAAATACATCTTTGTTAAGTGCATAGCAGTAGGTGCGTACAGAGGATGATGACTTCTCAGGGTCAAGGTTACAGTAGAGAGATACCTTCTCGCCTGCTTTGACTTCGCCAATTGTGAACATAAAGGGCTGTTTTACATTCATAGAGAAGATACTCTCGTCGTTGATATATACATTACCTGTGCTGTCAGCACCGCTTACATAGTAGTATCCGCACAGGAAGGAGTCCTCCTCGGGATAATAGTTGAACTTGGTGTGCTTTGCAGAGGTCTTGTCCTTTGCAGTGAAGGAGTATACACCCTCAGCTGACTTGCTGTAAGAGAGCAGGTCACTGCTTGAGTGGCCTACATCTGTTACTGTAAGCTGAGTATACAGGGGTTCTTCAATACCTGTAGCCATTTTCCAGAACTCTATCTGATTTTCAAAGGGATTGGTGGTGGAGTCTTTTACATTGAAATACTCCAGTGCAGAATTTGCAAGGAAGCCCATAGGCAGGTATGCTGTGTTCTCATAAAGCACAACATTGCCTGAGCGGTCTACCTCTTCCAGATAGGTGGTATTGTAGACAGACTCACCGCGAGCCATAATGTATTTAAGGTTGAGGAGTGTATTTGTAACAGGTGAGCTTTCATAGTAGGTGTAGCGGTTGCCTGCTTTCCAGCCTGTACATCCAAGGTATTCCACATACTTTGTAATGCTCACATTAGCCATAGAGTTGAATACAGAAATTCCGTTGAAGGAGTTCAGTGCACCGTCATTCAAAGACTGAGTTCTGGGTACCTCTGTACGGAAGATATCAGGGTCACCCTCCTGTGCCCATTTGTCAATATGGCTGACAACGCGGCTTACATTCAGGTTATCCTTGGGATAGCCTGAGGTAGTTGTTGTGCCTACTGTGCCCACGCCGATAACAGCAGTTGCACACATCTCGCCTACAACCACAAGGCACAGCAGAATGCTCAGCGCCTTCTTGGGCAGAATCTTCAGTGTATAAAGCAGAAGAACAATGAGCATAAATGAGCCTACTGCAATGGATGCAATAACGGTTGCTTTGTTGAAGTCCTCCTGTTCTCTGAGGAAGTAGCCCATAATTATAAGTGCAAATACCAGAGCTGAGATGATAACATCAAGGTAGGAGCTCTTATCAATAAGAGTAAACGCCCTGTACGCCATATAAATCAGCAGGAAGCTTACAAGGAAGCTGAAGCGGTAGGGGAGCATATTGGGATAATGGAAGCCGTGCCAGATATAATCTAAATGACGGAAGATAAAGCTTGCTACCATAAACAGCAGAGAAATAAGGCAGAAAAGCTTCTCGCCCAGCTTTACTTTCTTTGCACAGAAGAATACACCTATAAGTGCAATGCACAGCAGTCCGCAGGCTATATTAGGCAGACCCTCTTTGTCTGTGGGCTGTATAAAGGAAATTACATTTGAGAACACAAGGTGCAGTGCCTCAAGCACACCCTCTGCATCGTCAGTGCCGATGTTGATGTCGAATCGCTTGGGGAAGGTGTTAGTGGATTTGTAGCAGTTCTGCAGTGCAAGGTACGCAGGAATGGTGACAGGAGCTGTCATCAGCAGAGCTGTAACGGAGCAAACTGCAGTTCTGAGCAAATCCTTCAGGGATTTTCCTATACTGTTCCAGCAGGACACTGTGTAGCCGATAGCAGTAAAGAACACCGCAATACAAATAAACAGACCGATGTAGTAGTTGAATACTACTGCAAGTGCCAGAGATATAGTGAACAGCTTGAACTTGCCGTCACGAAGGAGACTTACTGTACCTGCAACCACAAGGGGAAGCATTGCCACTGAGTCAAGCCAGATTGTGCACCAGTAGTAGCCCATATTAAAGGAGCAAAGTGCAAACATCACCGAGAAAAACACAAGTGACAGGTCGTTTCGTTTGAAAATTATCCTCAAAGCTATTGCAGTGAACATACCTGCACAGGAGATTTTGATTACAGTTGCAACTGCAAGGTAGCCCACGAGCCATTCCTCAGGTACAAATACAGAAAGGAAGTTCAGAGGGCTTAACAGGTAGTAGGACATCATAGCAATGAAGTTTGAGCCCATACCTACGCTCCATGTCCAGAACAAGGAGCCGCCGGACTGAAGCTTGTCCTGTAAATCCACAAGGAAAGGATAGTACTGATGCCACAGGTCTACAACCAGCATCTGTCTGTCTCCCCATGGTTTTGCCATATTAGGTACAACATCAATTCCCAATGTCGGGAATGCCTGACCTAACTGATAGGCGATAGATTCCACCATAGTGGCAAAAATTCCGAAAGGTGCTACCTTATAAACAGCAAAGCCTACTGTCATAAGTACAAAGGGAACAATGAACGCAAGAATAACATAAATATTCCTGCTGAAGAAGCCCTCTTTGTTTTCACCTGTCAGTTTTTTTGCCTTGGGGGTTTTGGCCTTTTTAACCATTTAATATTCCTCCCAATATTGATTTGAAAAAACGCGGCATAACACAGTATATTTTCCGTATTATTTGCCAACGCATACATATACAAACTAATTATACCATCTTATACTGTCAAGGTAAACCATTTTCAAAAAATAATCAGAAAATTAATTTCAATACTTTGTTTTGCACTGTAGACTTTTAGATGTCATCGTGCTATAATGTATCCGTATATTTATAATGATTTTGTAATTTACACAGAAAACACTGATAAATATGAGGTGAAGAATATGAAAACCGTAGACATAGTTGTGCCTTGTTTTAACGAGGAGGAGGTATTGCCTGAGTTTGTCCGTGTGACAAATGAGGTTATCGCTACACTTCCTCAGTACAGCTTCCGCTATATTCTTGTCAACGACGGCAGCCGCGACAAGACTCTGATGGTTATGATGAAGCTTGCAGAGCAGTATGATAATGTCAAGTATATTTCTTTCTCAAGAAATTTCGGCAAGGAGTCTGCAATGTATGCAGGACTTGAGCATACAACTGCAGATTTCGTAATCGTAATGGACGCAGACTTGCAGCATCCCCCTGCAATGTTCCCCGCAATGCTTGCGGAGATTGAAAAAGGCCACGATTGCTGTGCACTGTACAGAGAAGAAAAAGAGAGAAAAGACGGATTCCTGCGTACTGCATTTTCAAACCTTTTCTTCAATCTGCAGAATTCAATGACAGATGTCAAAATGCCCAAGGGTGCAGTTGACTACCGTGTTATGTCCCGTCAGATGATAGACTCAATCCTTGCTATGTCCGAGGTGCAGAGATTTTCCAAGGGTATTTTCTGCTGGGTAGGCTTTGACACCAAGTGGATTCCCTATGAGAATGTTGAGCGTACCATCGGTACATCAAGCTGGAATTTCTGGGGACTTTTCCGCTATGCTATTGACGGCATTGTATGCTTCTCTGTTTCCCCTTTGAGATGGCTTATCATCATCGGTATACTGATGCTTGTTGCCGCGGCGGGCTTAGGCATTGCTATGATATTTATGGCAATATTTGCAAGTGTGGGAATTTTTGTTCCTGTATTGTGTGCAGTCCTTGCAGTAGGCGGAATACTTGAGCTTTCTATGGGAATCTTAGGCGAATACATAGGCAGGACCTATATGGAGGTCAAAGACCGTCCCATCTACATTGCAAAGCTCAAGAATATTGAAAAGACAGACAGATAATATGGCAAAGATAAAAGAACTTTTTCTTAAATATAAGGAAATAATAATGTATCTTATCTTCGGAGTGCTGACCACCTTTGTCAGCTGGGGAAGCTACGCATTGTTTGAGATGCTCCTCGGAGTTTTTATTTCAGATGCAATTGTGCTTTCTTCTGTGGCAAATGTACTCTCCTGGATAATGGC
>JAFUJH010000014.1 GCA_017473775.1 Ruminococcus sp. | reverse complement strand
TATCCCACAAGCGACTGTCAGGTTGAGGCAGTGTTCGTTGCAGAGGATGCAGAGATTGAGTATCAGATTCTGGTTAATGTAGATACAATTGATACAACATCAATTGCAGACAAGAATGTAACCTACTTCAGCTGGTATGTACCAGAGGCAGAGCTTGGTATCACCTTCGTAGATGCAGGTATTCTTGCAGTGAACAAGGATAACTACAACGAGGCAACCTTCTATGTAGGTACAACCGACTCAAATGTTTATGACAGAGGACCTTCAGGTGCAGACATCAAGCCTGTAAACAGCTACACTTGGACAAAGTCCAATGTAACAGCAGGACAGACATGGGTGGCTATGGCTTATGTTCAGTACAAGAACTCCGCAGGCGAGCTCGTAACAATTTACTCTGACATTGTTGAGGCTACAAAGTAATCAATAATAACTCATAAATTAAGGCACCGCAGATTCAGCAAAGGAGTCTGCGGTGCTTTGTGCTTTATATGTGGATAGACGGCGGCTCGGGGGTTTAAGGCTACTGTGATAAAAAGAGAGAGGAATTTTGTGATAACACATTGAAATATTATGTCAGATGTGATAATATATCATATAGTGTGTTCTTGTTCACACGCAGTACACATAAATTTTGTGGGGAGGGATTCCGATGATTGATACAACTTCAATAGAGCAGGCAGTGGCACGGGGTCATTTTGTTATCAATCCCCACGGCGTCAGTATGTGGCCTATGATAAGAAACGGTAAGGACAGCGTGCTTATCGAGCCTGTAGACGGCAGACTGAGTAAGTATGATATCCCTCTGTATAAGGACAGACTTGGCAGGTATGTTATCCACAGGATAATTGAGGTAACCGACACAGGTTACATTATCTGCGGTGACGGTTTGTTTGAGAAGGAGTACGACATTACAGATGCCAACATCATCGGCATCGTGGCAGGCTTTTTCAGAAAAGAGAAGTTTATCCCCTGTACCTCCAAGGGTTATATGTTTTATGTGAAGCTGTGGGTGGGGCTGATGTTTGTTCGCAAGCCCATAATCGTCACAGTGCGGAAGTGCCGAATCCTCAGAAACTACATTAATATAGCCTTCACAAGGCTTAAAAACGGCGAGCCGTTAATCAGAAAAAAGAAAAAATAATTATCTGAATATATGAATTCTACAAGCTGACAGGAGTGCCTCCCGTCAGCTTTTTTTGATGAGATAAGAAATGCACACATCAAAAATAAAAAACTGCAATTATTAACTAAAATATAAATAGAAGATAAAAACACGCTATAAATTCAAGTGAAAAAAATAGTAATAAACTTGATAATGGGAGATTGTTTTGCTAAAATTTTCTTAGGTTTTTGAATTCTCCCAAGGAGGCGGTTTATCTATGTTCACAAAGAAGCTTCTCAGTTTGCTACTTTCTGTGTGCCTTATTCTGTCGGCTTTTGCTGTTCCTGCGGTGTCTGCGGCAGAGAGCGAGGCGGCTCAGATTGGTGCGGCGTCAGAGTTTGCACAGGTCAGTGCAAACTACGGATTGGCAAAAAATATTCAGGATGGCAATGTTCTGCACTGCTTTAACTGGAAGTATAACGATATCAAAGCAGAGCTCAAGAGCATAGCAGAGGCAGGCTTTACCTCTGTTCAGACCTCTCCTGCACAGGCTGCAGGCGGCGGTCAGTGGTACTGGCTGTATCAGCCCTACGGATTCTATGTAGGCACCAACTCTTTGGGCTCTAAGGCAGACCTGCAGTCTCTTTGTCAGGAGGCTGACAAGTACGGCATCAAGGTTATTGTCGATGTTGTAGCCAACCACTTAAACGGCGACACAGGCAGAGTACAGTCTGATTTGCAGGACGGCCAGTACTGGCACACATACGGCTCAGTATCAAACTGGGCAGACCGCTATCAGGTTGTTAACGGTGAGATTGGTATGCGTGACCTTAACTCTGAGCACTCTTATGTACAGAAGGTTGCAGCTAACTATATTAATGAGCTGAAGGGCATCGGTGTTGACGGTATCCGTTGGGATGCGGCAAAGCACATTGCACTTCCCTCAGAAGGCTGTAACTTCTGGCCTGCAGTTACAAGTCAGGGACTTTATCACTACGGCGAGATTCTCGTAGGTCCTGACGACAGAGACTCAGGCAATGAGCATCTTATGATTGAATACACCAAATATATGACAGTAACAGACAGTTCCTATGGTAAAACCCTCAGGGATTCATTTGCAGGCGGCTCAGTGCCTTCCTCCAACGGCAATTGGAGCAACAGAGGAGTTGACTCGAATAAGCTTATCTATTGGGGCGAGAGCCACGACACCTGGTCAAACAATCAGGATTGGGGCTACTCCAACGGAATGAGTCAGAATGTAATTGACAGAGCATACGCTGTTGCGGCTTCACGCAATGGCACAAACGCTCTCTACTTCTCCCGTCCCGGCTCTGCCAACAAGGATAGCATCCACTCAGGACAGAAGGGCAGTACCGCTTTCAAGAATAAAGAGATTGCCGCTGTTAACCAGCTCAAGAACGCTTGCGTTGGTGAGAAAGATTATTATATTACAGGCAATAACTGTGCGGCAGTCTGCCGTGAGAGCGGTGCAGTTATCGTTGCAGGCTCAGGCGGAAATTTCAGCGTTAATGTTCCCAACGGCGGCGGTACAACCAAGCCCGGCACATACAAGGATTTGGTAACAGGCTCCACTTGGACAGTTACTTCCTCTAATATTTCAGGTCAGATTGGCTCCTCGGGTATTGCAGTTCTGCTTAATGCAAAGCCTGCAGGTCCCAGTGCATCAGTATCTCCCGAGTCCCAGAACTACAAGACCGACTCCATTACTCTGACACTCAGCTACACTGACGCTACAAGCGGTCAGTATTCCATTGACGGCGGTGCATATCAGAGCTTTACAAACGGACAGAAGATTACTATCGGTGCAGGCAAGGTTTACGGAACAAAGACAACTGTTTCTGTCAAGGCTTCTTCCTCTTCAGGTACATCAGATGTTGAAACCTACACCTACACTAAGGTCGACCCCGCGGCAACGGGTATATATTTTGACAACAGTCAGAAGAACTGGAACTCAGTTTACTGCTATATCTACAAGGACGGAAGCAACGCTCCCAAGGAGTGGCCCGGTACTCAGATGACCAAGGAAAGCGGTAATATCTGGTATTACGAGCCTCCCAAGGGCTACGAGAACTGTATGGTACTCTTTACTGATAATAACGGCAACCAGATTCCGGGTGCTAATGAGTCAGGATTTGAGTACAACGGTTCACCTATGATTTATCACAATGATTCATGGGATGATTATGTGCCTCCTGTTCCTGTAACTCTGCCTACTGAACCCACAGAGACTACCACTCAGACCGAGGCTACAGAGGAGCCTACACATATTACAACTCCGGGTCCTGTTGATACCTTTATTCTGGGTGATATAGACTTCAACAATATGGTAAACATCAAGGATGCAACCCTTGTGCAGAAGTTTGTTGCAGGACTTATTATATTTGATAAGAAAGCACAGACCGCAGGCGATGTAGACAGAGACAGTGATTTGTCTATCAAGGATGCAACCCTGCTACAGAAGTATGCTGCAGAGATGCTCACAGATACACTTATCGGCACTACTGTTTTCGGCGATGATGGGTATATTGAGCCTGACACCACATATTCTACAGAGGTTGAAAACACAGAGGCAACAGAGCCTGTTGTGGACAACAGCAACACAATCGACCTGTCTGCTTTTGACGGCAATGTTATAGCACTGAAGAACAGCACCTTCTCTACACCCTATGCTTATTACTGGAAGTCCTCAGGCGAGACGGTTATGTCTTGGCCCGGTGAGGCAATGAAGAAGCTGAACTCTGCCTACTATTATGTAGTTGTCCCCGAGGGCTGTGATATGATTATCTTCTCCAATAACGGCGGTAATCAGTCTGCAGACCTGTCTGTCCCCTCAAATTATGCAGTGTTCAACTGCTCAAGCGGACAGTGGGAAGGTACACTTGCTGATGTGGCGGATGTAAGAAGATTCCCCACTGACAGCACAGATAATAACAATAACAACAGCAATAATAACAATAATAACACTGTCGAAGAAGGTTACATCTACTTCAAGGACAGTGCAAACTGGGGCAATGTATACTGCCACTCCTGGGGCTCTGACGGCTCAGGTACAAACTGGCCGGGAACACAGATGGAGTCACTGGGTAACGGTATTTATCGCATCAAGCTTCCCCAGGGTCACACGGGTGTTGTGTTCAATAACGGAAGCGGTACCCAGACCGGCGACCTGACACCACAGGAGGGTAAGGTTTACAACAACCAGTCCAACCAGTGGGAAACAATGTAATGAATATCACAGAGTAATATCTTCCTAAAAAATGCAAGCTGACCTTAACTTTTGGTCAGCTTGCTTACTTTTGCTTTGCAGAATGTTGATTTTCTGCCTTGCGGGGGATATAATAACAAGGACAATAAATACAGAGAAGATGATAATATGTTTGAGCTTGTAAATCTTGCAGGCAATACCTACTGTTATACAATGCCTACCAATGTGGTTTTTTATGTAACCGAGGATAAGGACGCCTATGTAATCGACACAGGCATAAACGAGAAATCTGCAAAGCGGATAATATCTGCGGCAGAGGAGCAGGGCTGGAATATAAAGGCGGTAATCCTCACTCACGCTCACACAGACCACGCAGGAGGCTGTAAGTACCTTGTAGAAAACACAGGTGTCAACGCCTATGCTACTGAGGCAGAGCGGATATTTGTGGAGAAGCCCGATTTGGAGCCTGCTATTGTTTACGGAGCCTTCCCTTGCAGGGACTTCCGAGGTAAGTTTATGAACACTCCTGCCTGTAAGGTGGCAGATATAAAGGAGCTTGCACTGCCAAAGGGAATGGAGATTTTCCACCTGCCGGGGCACTTTGCGGATATGATTGGAGTAAAAACTCCCGACGATGTGTATTTTGTAGCTGACGCAGTAATCAGCGACAAGACACTGGACGCCTGCCCTATGAGCTATATCTTTGATGTAGAAGCTCAGTACAATACGCTGGAGGATATAAAGAGGTTTGACGGTAAGCTGTGCGTGCCCTCCCACGCAGAGCCTACACGAGAGCTCGCAAGCCTTGCACAGTTTAATATCGACAGTCTCAACAAGGTGAACTCGGTGCTCCTTGATTTGCTGTCATCTCCTGCATCTGTCGAGGAGCTGACAGCTAAGCTTATGCACATATGGAGCCTGCCCGAGACCTATATGCAGTTTGTTATGACCTCTGCAGGCGTCAGAGGACACCTGACCTACCTGCGTCACAAAGGGCTTGTGAGCTATGATTTTGACAACAATCGTATGCTGTGGACAAAGGTGTAAAGCCTGCAGATACTGCAATGAACTTTGAAGCCTTGAGATAATTTGTAAAAAACACTGGACATTCAAATAGCCCTGTGCTATAATTATCAGGCTTTCAAAAAATGTGGGTGTAGCTCAGCTGGTTAGAGTACTTGCTTGACATGCAAGGGGTCGATGGTTCAAGTCCATTCATCCACACCAGAAAAATCCGTCGATTTTTATCGACGGATTTTTCAATGAAATTCGCCTTGCGGCGAGTGAAATATTACTTTGTAATATGAAATACGCTTACGCGTATGAAATATTCGCTTTGCAAATGTTAAGAGGCGAATTTTATTTCACTTTCTGCGTTAGCAGAAAATTTCATAATCAGAAGGATTATTTCATATTGCGTAGCAATATTTCATTAAGTGTGCTATAATTCTTTCAGAGGTGATGATGCTTATGAAAGAAAATAAGCTTGTAGATTTATCTATTGACTTTGCTATAAAAATCATAAAGCTCTGCGAAAATATTAAAGGGCACTACTCACTTGTTAATCAACTGGAGCGTTCTGCTACATCAATTGGCGCTAATATTCGCGAAGCAAACTATGCTCACGGAAAAGCTGACTTTATTTCAAAATTACAGATTGCCCTAAAGGAATGTTACGAGACGGAGTATTGGTTAGAGTTGTTTGTAAAGTCTGAAATTCTGAACAGAGATGTCGCGGTTGGTTTATATAACCAATGCGGTACGATTCGCCGTATGCTCATCGCCCCTATCAACACAGCAAAGGAGAAAAATTTATGAACTGTCCTAATTGCGGAGGTCTTGTGGACCTTGAGAAAAAATACTGCGAATATTGCGACACTACCTTTACTGACAAAGAGTTGGGGCTCGCAGATGACGCAGTACATAAAGAAGCGGAAAAGGAAGCCCCAAAGCCTGCTGAGCCTGAGCGTAAGAAAACTATGACAGAGCAGAAGCAAGAGGAGCTTGCAAAGGAGAAGGCAAATCGTAAATCACAGCCTGTAGATACATCTTCAAGGGAGATTGCCACAGGTGCAGCTGTTATGGGCATAATGAGCCTTTTCTCAGGTGTGAGAAGGTTCTTTCATAACCTTAAACGAACAGTGTGTCTGTTGCTTCTGATTGCCCTTGAGGTAGGATTTGCCTTTCTGATGATAAGCGGCAAGGTAACTGAGCTTATGACAGGGGAGATAGAGGGCTTTGTAGCTGTGAATGTGCTGATTCTGGCAAATGCACTGCTGGCAGGACTTATCAGCCGTATGGGCAGAATCCGTGCAGGTAACGGGGTAGTTGCGGTTGTGAACTGTCTGGCGGTTATCTGGGTGTATGTGTACCCTCTGATTACTTCAAACTTTGCAGGACAGACTCCCCAGAGCGTGGCAATTTTCGCAGTTGTTGAGATTGCGGTGCTTGGTCTGAGTGTTCTGCTGTCTCACATTATTTACAGAAGATAATCGGATAATAAATTGCTATGTATTACCCCGACCTACCTTTGGGTCGGGGTGTCTTTGTTAAATTAACCAAAACCTTTTGAGAACATACAGAAATAATCTACATTCACAAGTGGCGGGATTTGTTGACTTATAAGGGGTTTTGATGATATAATTACGATATTGTAATGATTTCTGTAACTGGCGGATTAGTGGGGTACCACATGGGAGCAGAAATCCTGTTTAATGTCGACCGCCTGGGCAGATCTGTAGCATTACTGCAGGTCTGTCCGGTTTTGTTTTTTATTAATCATTCCCCGGTGGGAACGGAGGTATATTCATGAAAAAAGTGGCAGTTATTATGGGCAGCGACAGCGACCTGCCCGTTGTAAGAAAAGCAACCGATATTCTCTCAGAGTTCGGCGTCCCCTTTGAGGTGAGAGTCCTCTCTGCACACAGAACTCCCGTAGAGGCTGCAGACTTTGCACGCTCAGCTCGTGAGTCAGGCTTCGGAGTTATCATCTGTGCGGCAGGTATGGCAGCACACCTTGCAGGTGCTTTTGCGGCAAACTGCTCTCTGCCTGTTATCGGTATTCCTGTTAAATCCAAGTATCTCGACGGTGTTGATGCACTTCTCTCAACTGTACAGATGCCTACCGGTATGCCTGTGGCTACAGTTGCTATTGACGGAGCTGCCAACGCCGCCTTGTTGTCTATTCAGATGCTTGCTCTGAGCGACGAGACATTACGAGTCAAGTATGACGAGTACAGAGCTCAGGCTACAGCAAAAGTGCTTGAAAAGGACCGTGCTATCCGTAGCGAGTTTGGTCTTTGATATATATTTTTTTAAATCAGTTTATTCAAATTTTATTTTTAAGGAGTTTTTATTATGAAAGAGCTTGTTTACAGAGGTAAGACAAAAGATGTATTTTCACTTGATAACGGCAACTATGAGCTGAAGTTCAAGGATGATTGCACAGGCAAAGACGGCGTTTTTGATCCCGGTGAGAACGCAGTAGGTCTTACAATCGACGGCGTTGGCAAGGTTAACCTTGAGATGTCAGTTTATTTCTTTGAGCTTATTAAGGCTGCAGGCATTAAGACTCACTATGTATCTGCTGATATGGACGCAGTTACTATGGAGGTTCTTCCTGCAAAGCCCTTCGGTAAGGGTCTTGAGGTTATCTGCCGCAAGAAGGCAGTAGGCTCATTCCTCCGCCGTTACAGCGATTATATTGAGGAGGGTGCAGACCTTCCCAACTATGTTGAGATGACTTTCAAGAACGACGCAAAGGGCGACCCCCTTGTAACAGCAGATGGCCTTGAGGTTCTGGGTGTTATGAACGCTACACAGTACAATGCTGTTAAGGAAATGACTCAGAAGATTACAGATATCGTTGACGACGAGATGAAAAAGCGTGGTATGAACCTGTACGACATCAAGTTCGAGTTCGGCTATGTTGGCGACGAGGTATTCCTCATTGACGAAATCGCATCAGGTAATATGAGAGTTTACAAGAACGGCGAGTATGTTGACCCCATGACTCTCTCAAAGCTTTTCTTTGAATAATAACAGAACTTAATACGGCTGGCTCCCTTGACTTTTCTTGAGGGAGCCGTCGGCTTTACATATCATTTGTGTAATCTCGGAGGTGCTCTTTAATGGGCGGATTTTTCGGTGCAGTTTCTAAGAGGGACTGCGTTTTAGATGTGTTCTTCGGTGTAGATTACCACTCTCATCTTGGAACCTCCAGAGCCGGTATTGCAAGCTACTGTGAGGAGGACGGCTTTCAGCGTCATATCCATAATATAGAGAACACACCTTTCAGAACTAAATTCGAGGATGACCTTGAAAAGACAAAGGGCAGAGTGTGCATTGGCTGTATCAGTGATACAGGTCCTCAGCCTTTGCTGATATATTCCCACAACGGTATTTATGCCATCAGCATCGTGGGCGTTATCAACAACAAGGCGGAGCTTGCAAAGGAGCTCCTTGACACAGGCAAGGTGCACTTCGGTGCTATGGGCGGCGGCAAGGTCAACGCCACTGAGCTTGTGGCAACGCTTATTGACCAGAAGAAGGATTTTGTAGAGGGCATTGAATATGCCCAGAGTAAAATAAAGGGTTCGCTGTCAATCCTTATTATGACAGAGCGTGAGGAGCTTATTGTAGCCCGTGACAGTATGGGACGAACTCCTGTTGTTATCGGCAAGGACGAGGAGGGCCACTGCGTAAGCTTTGAGTCCTTCGCCTTCAAAAAGCTGGGCTACAACACTGTCAGAGAGATAGGTCCGGGCGAAATTGTAAAGCTCACTGCAGACAGCGAGGAAGTCCTCAAAGAACCTCAAAAGCAGATGAAGATTTGCTCCTTCCTGTGGACTTACTACGGATATCCCAACTCCACCTACGAGGGTGTGAATGTTGAGGTAATGCGTAACAAAAACGGCGAGATTATGGCTCGCGATGAAATGCGCAACGGTACCTATGAGGATGTGGATTTTATCTGCGGTGTTCCCGATTCGGGTATTCCTCATGCAATCGGCTATGCGAACCAGAGCGATAAGCCCTTTGCCCGTCCGTTTATCAAATATACACCTACATGGCCCAGAAGCTTTATGCCTAAGAATCAAAGCGTCCGTAACCATGTAGCAAAGATGAAGCTCATCCCTGTTGAGGAACTCATCAAGGACAAGAAGCTTCTCTTTGTAGATGACAGTATTGTCCGCGGTACACAACTTCAGGGTACTGTTGATTTCCTGTATGACAACGGAGCCAAGGAGGTACATATGCGTTCGGCTTGTCCTCCTATTATGTATGGTTGTAAGTACCTGAACTTCTCCTCAAGTACATCAGAGATGGACCTGCTCTCCCGTAAGATTATTATGGAGCTTGAGGGTGAGGAGGGCTTTGAGCATCTGGAGGAATACGCCTCAAGCACCACAGAAAGGGGCAAAAATATGCGACGCCTTATCTGTGAGAAGCTTGGTTTCAAATCACTGGAGTTCCAGTCACTTGACGGAATGATAGAGGCTATCGGCCTGCCTGCAGACTGCGTCTGCACATATTGTTGGAACGGAAAGGAATAAATTATGAGTAATTCAAGATCTGAAAGCTATGCAGCAGCAGGTGTGGATATCACCGCAGGCTACAAGGCTGTTGAGCTTATGAAAGAGCACATCAAGCGCACCCGTAACGAAGGTTGTCTTGACGATGTGGGCGGTTTTGGAGGTTGCTTCGGTCTTCCTACAGGCATGGAGGAGCCCGTACTCGTTTCCGGTACTGACGGTTGCGGTACCAAAGTAAAGCTTGCTATCCTTATGGACAAGCACGATACCATCGGTATAGACGCAGTTGCAATGTGTGTAAACGATATCATCTGCTGCGGTGCAAAGCCCCTGTTCTTCCTTGATTATATCGCTTGCGGTAAGAACTACCCCGAGAAGATTGCAACCATCGTTGGCGGTGTTGCAGAGGGTTGCGTTCAGTCGGGTGCGGCTCTCATCGGCGGCGAGACTGCAGAGCATCCCGGACTTATGCCTTTGGAGGACTACGACCTGGCAGGCTTTGCTGTAGGTATCGTTGACAAGAAGAAAATGATTGACAACAGCACTGTTAAGGCAGGGGATGCAATTATCGCTCTCAAATCAAGCGGTGTTCACTCTAACGGCTTCTCACTGGTAAGAAAAGTATTCGATGTAGACAACGCAGACCTGCACAAGACATACGATGAATTAGGCGGTAAGTCTCTGGGCGAGACTTTGCTCACTCCCACAAGAATTTATGTTAAGCCTGTGCTGGCACTGATGCAGGAGGTAGGCGTTAAGGCTATTTCTCACATTACAGGCGGCGGCTTCTACGAGAACATTCCCCGTTCACTGCCTGAGGGCTTCTCAGCTAAGATTAAGACAGAGGATGTGCAGATTCTGCCTATCTTCAAGCTTATTCAGCAGGTTGGCTCAATTCCCGAGAGGGATATGTTCAACACCTTTAATATGGGCGTTGGTATGAGCATTGTTGTTGATAAAGAGGACGCACAGAAGGCGGTTGAGATTCTGAGTGCAAATGGCGAGGACGCTTATATCCTCGGCGAAATCGTTGAGTCTTCTGAGGGTGTTATCTTATGTTAAGCGGTAACAAAGTGCGTATCGCCGTCTTAGTTTCAGGCGGCGGCACCAATCTTCAGGCGCTTATCGACTCTCAAAAAAGCGGTGTCATAACCTCAGGCGAGATTGTACTTGTACTTTCCAACAAGGCAGATGCTTACTCCCTTGAGCGTGCAAAGAATGCAGGTATCAAGGCAGTAGCTGTTACAAAGGCAGAGTTTGGCGCTGACTTTGAAAAGAAAATCGTGGAGACTCTGGAGGAAAACCGCATTGACCTGATTGTACTTGCAGGTTTTATGTGTATTCTCTCCAAGGAATTTACCGATAAATACAAAAACAGAATTATCAATGTTCATCCGTCACTGATTCCCTCCTTTTGCGGAGAGGGCTTCTACGGACTCAGAGTCCACGAAGCGGCACTCCGAAAAGGTGTTAAAGTGTCAGGTGC
>JAFUJH010000013.1 GCA_017473775.1 Ruminococcus sp. | reverse complement strand
TTCTCTCCCTCCGTATTTTGCCTTCGGCAAAATCCACCTCTAACTGAGCCTGTCTCCCTCTGTCACTCCGTGACATCTCCCTCACACTGTGAGGGAGTCTTCCCTCGTCAGAGGGAGGCACGGACTTTTTCTACAGTCACAAGGGCAGATACTGAGGCACACTTCCATACGGAATGTGCCTCAATGTCTGCCCTTTTGTGTTATCTGTTCCACTCTTTTACAAAAGACAAGGAAAAAGCTCATTCAAACACCGACAAAACTACGCCTGACTGTGGAATATAATGTAATTGTCAGTTAACAGTGTAAGCAAATTACAGGATATTATGGAACAGGACGGCAAAAATTATGGATGCAACAAAATCGGTCAAAAAGAGAAGTACAGAGGAATTCCATTTTTCATCACTTGCAAAGGAGATAATTATACAGGCGGTGTACTTCCTGCTGGGGCTTCTCATATCCCGTGGGGCAGTGCTGTCGGAACTGTCACCCTTTGGGGCATCCTTTGCCGCGGCAGTGCCTCGGAGGGTTACGGGAGTATCAGTGGCAGGCTGTGCACTGGGATACATACTGCTGTCACCTGCAGATTCCTTCAGATATATTGCAGTGGTGCTGGCAATAGGCGCACTGAAGTGGCTCCTCAGCGATATCGGTAAAATAACAAAAAGCAGGCTGTTTCCGCCTTTGCTTGCCTTTGTGCCTGTGCTTGCAACAGGGATTGCCCTGATGTTTGTCAGCACAAGCAGAGTGTCTGACCTTATGCTGTGTGTGGTTGAGGCTCTCATATCAGCAACGGGTGCGTACTTTATATCCAGAAGTGCAACTCTTATGTCATCCTCACGGGGAATAACAGGCTTTACTCAGCAGGAGGTTGCCTGTCTGACGGTGTCTGCCTGTATACTTATGCTGTCCTTCGGCTCTGTGAGTATCTGGGGTATATCCTTGGGCAGAGTAATGGCAGTGATTGCGGTGCTTCTGTGTGCAAGGTATGGGGGAGTGACAGGAGGCAGTATCAGCGGAGTAGCCACAGGAGTGGTGTTCAGCTTAGGTGCCTCTGATATGTCCTTCCTTGCAGGAGGGTATGCCTTCGGCGGACTTGTGGGAGGACTCTTTGCGACTTTAGGCAAACTGCCTGTGGGTGCAGTGTTTACCCTGTGCAGTACGGTGCTGTCCTTTGCAAGCAGTGATACCCGTCTGGTGCTGTCACTGTTTATTGAGTGCTTGCTTGCAACAGGACTGTTTATGCTTATTCCCTCGGATTTTGGCAATGTGATACGGTCAGCCTTTGCACCTACCGCTGATAAAGGCAGGAGTGAAGCAATGCGACGCAGTGTCACTATGCGGCTTGACCATGCCGCACACGCACTGGAGGGAGTCAATGAATGTGTAACTTCTGTATCAGAGAAGCTTCACAAAGGTTTTGACCCTGATAAGGATGTGCAGATATACGAAGGTGCAGTAAAGAAAACCTGCTCCGCCTGCGGTCTGAGGGTGTACTGCTGGGACAAGCAGAAGGAGCTGACAAGGGATGACTTCTCCAGACTTTCTGAGGTGCTCAGAAGTGTGGGCTATGTCAGCGAGCAGGATGTAAACGAGAGATTTACCAAGAAATGCTGTAAGCAACGGGAGCTTGCGGCTAATATAAACGAAAGCTACAAGGAGTATCTGTGCGAGCTGTCGGCACAGCGGCGGATTACTCAGGTGCGGTCTGTGGTGGCAGGGCAGTTTTCGGGACTTAGCCATATGCTGTGGGACTTGAGCGAGGAGTTCCAGAGCTTTGAGGATTTTGATACAGAAAGTGCGGAGAAGATTACCGAAAGCCTGAAAAACATCGGAGTTGTAGTTGTAGATTGCTGTTGCCGACTTCACCGAAGCTTCGGTATGACGGTGGAGCTGACCCTTGCACTGACACGCAAGCGAGAGCTGAATATTCAGGAGATACACCGCACAGTGTCAAGGTGCTGTGGCAGACGGTTTGACCTGCCAACGCAGAGCAGGGCAGTGGACAGGCTGCGCCTTGTTATGTCAGAGATAGCGGACTACGATGTAGAGATTGGCTCCTCTCAGCATATAGCAGGGGAGTACAGCCTGTGCGGTGACTGCCTTGACTACTTTATGAACGGTGCAGGCAGTATGGTGGCAATCATCAGCGACGGAATGGGCTCGGGAGGCTCTGCGGCGGTGGACTCCAATATGGCTGTCAGCATACTGACAAAGCTTATCAAAGCAGGACTTTCTTACGATTGTGCTCTGTCGGTAGTGAATTCTTCACTTATGATAAAGTCCGAGGAGGAGTCCACAGCTACTCTTGATGTGGTGGATGTAAACCTGTTCTCAGGCAAGGTGAGCTTTCTCAAGGCAGGCGCCCCTGTCACCTATATCCGCAAGGGCGGCAGGGTTCATCGCAGAGAGTTTCCGTCATTGCCTGTGGGAATTCTCAATGAGGTGCAGTTTGCCAAGGACGCTATTACACTACACGAGGGAGATGCAATAGTAATGATATCTGACGGAGCATCGGTGGGAGACGAAAAATGGCTGGAGGATCTGATACGCACATGGAATGAAGCCTCCTGTCAGGACTTTGCCTCCCTTGTAGTAAACGAAGCAATGAAACGCAGAAAAGACACCCACGACGACGATATTACCGCAATCGCCATGAAGATGATTTACAACGAATAGGAGGGAAGTGTTAAAAGAAAACGCAGAAAAAGGAGCATACAGAGGCGAAACTCTGTATGCTCCTTTTCTGTTTATTTTGAATTCATGTTACCTTTCTGAGGAAAACTTAGTAAGGCTCCCTCCCCGAGGGAGCTGTCGACCATCGTGAGACTGAGGGAGTAACCCGAATTCTTTCCTTCAACTCCCTTCGTCATTGGCTTTCTGCCAATGCCACTTCCCTCAAAGAGGGAAGCTTATTAAGGCTCCCTCCCCGAGGGAGCTGTCAGCCAGAGGGCTGACTGAGGGAGTAACTTTCAATCAATACTCCAGCCCTGCAAGGCACTTCTGAATAGCAGTAGCGTCCTTGATATTACGCTCTCCGTCACGGTTAAAGTCGGAGATAGCGCACAGTGCGGTACCCTCAGCCCATACAAACTCATCCGTCATATCGTATCTGTCAAATTCAGTAAGACCTGCGAGACATTTCTGAATGTGGGTTGCATCCTTAATAGACAATTCTCTGTCTTTATCCACATCGCCAATAAGCTCACCTACACCTGCCTCTGTGAAGATTTTCTCTATTCCCTCAAGGTTCATTTCATATGCTTCAGGGATTGAATATATCTTATCCTCTGTAGGGACATAAATACATTTTCCGTAAGGATATGGAATACTACCACTACTCTCACGCAATACATAATCTCCGAGGATGTCAATGGAGGACATACCATATGCTAAATTGCAGTTTACATAGACAATTACATAATCTGGGGTTGCTTCATCATATGTTGCACTGTCAGGAGAATAATACTCATAGCCTTCTCGGTAACGGATTTCAAAGTAAGGGTCCTCCAACTGATATTGCTGAAAAACCTGCGGAATTATAATTTCCTCGTATTTGTATTCGTTATCAGGGTCAAACCTCTCTGATATCGACATTGCTGATACAGATAAAGTACCTAAAAGCAAAATCAGTACCAATGTAAAGCTCAATATCTTTTTCATAATATCACCTCGTTGTAGTATGCCTCATTGGGAGGAAGCTGTCTTTTGTCTTTCGCTTATTAGACGGAAAATCAGAGAAAACCTCACACATAAATATATAGATTCTGCAATTAAATTTTATCACTCCAAAACGGTCTATGTCAATAAACTTCTGTGCGTGTTCCTTAATTTTGTCGTTGTGTACAATTATCACTACAGTTGTTGTTGCAAGACCAACAAATAAAACCGCCGTCAGGATTTTTTTACATTCCTGACGGCGGTTGCTTATATTATTGATTTATTATTCTGATTACACCTTATTACTTTGTGCGGACTATAGTGAAGGAAGATGCACAAACAGTAGCTTCCTTGCCTGTGAAGTCCACCTTGCCGATGGTGTAAACTGTCTCTTTGATATCCTCTGCAAAGGGGATGGTCTCGTCCTTATCACTGGGGTTTACAAAGATAACATAGTCGCCTCTGCGGTATACAAAGGGGTACTTCTCTTTCTCAGCGTATACAACCTCAAAATCAGAGCCGTTGCCAAGCTGAGGGATTTTGTGACGAAGTGCGATGATATCGGTTACTACCTTGTAGATTGAGTCTGCATCATCCTTCTGATTCTCAACTGTGGGAGCACCCTCCTGTGCATCTACAGGCAGATAGAGCTTATCTGCATCTGCAGTGGAAAAGCCCATATTTGCACTGGAATCCCACTGCATAGGAGTACGGGAGCCTGTACGGGAGAATCCGCCCTCTTTGCTTACAAGCTCCTGCTGATAACGCATACCAAGCTCGTCACCATAGTAGAGGAAGGGTATGCCGGGCATAGTGAATATCATAGCGTGGGACAGCTTGATTGTGTCCTTGTCCATATAGTGGGTTGCACGGGGCATATCGTGGTTGTTTGTCATAAAGGAGATGTAGCCTGTGTCCTTTGTAAGGTTATATGCAGGTACATACTCGTCAAGGAAGGCGGTGATATCACCCTTGCCACTCTTGTGGAAGAAGGCGTGGTTGACACCCTGCTCGTCCAGATATCTGAACAGTCTGGAGTAGCCGTTGCCGTAGTGGTCAAGGTAGAAGTCCATATGGAAGCCGCCGTCCAGAATAGCACGCTCAGGATAGCACCACTCAGCAACAAAGGCTGCCTCGGGATAATCCTTATCAAGCATATCCCTTACATCACGCCAGATTTTAGCAGTAGCCTTCTTGTCCTTGTCATTCTTAACAAGAGAGTCAGCCATATCAACGCGGAATCCGTCAGCACCCATATCGAGCCAGAAGCGGATAATGTCCTTCATAGCCTCTGCGGTAGCCTTAGCATCAGGGTGGTCACAAGGCAGTTGCCAGTCAGGATGGGTGATCTCTGCAAAGCCGTAGTTCAGTGCAGGCTGAGAGGAGAAGTAGTTTACAAGATAATTACCGTCACGCTCACATATACCGCACATCAGACGATACTCAGAGGGTGCATCCCATACGCAGTTTGTGAAGATGTAGCGGTTGGAATACTCGCTCTTCTTTGCTTTCTTAGCCTCCTGAAACCAGGGGTGTGTATCAGAGGTGTGACCGGGTACAAGGTCAAGAAGTACCTTGATGCCCATTTCGTGTGCGGTGTCCAGCAGACGCTTCATATCCTCGTTGGTACCGTAGCGCTCTGCCACCTGCTTGTGATTTCTTACATCATAGCCTGCATCCATAAAGGGAGAGTCATAGCAGGGATTGAGCCACAGTGCGTTACAGCCTAAGGACTTAACATAGGGGAGCTTCTCGATAATACCCTGCAGGTCACCGATACCGTCACCGTTGGTGTCATAGTAGCTCTGGGGGTAGATTTCGTAAAATACGGCAGTTTCAAGCCATTTTGGCATAATATTATCCTCCTTGGATTTTATTAAAAATATCTGTTATTAGTGTATCACGAGAAGGCTCGTATTTCAACAGGAAAGTTATAAAATTCCATCCAAAAACATTCACTTGCAAAGTACAACTTATCTGAATATTATGTTATATAGGCAGACCGATTTACGGCTGCCTTGTCAGGAGGTAGGGTAATGACCATAGAACAGCTTGATACCTCTAAGGTACTGATTTCACTGTGCAGTGAGGATATGGAGAATTTTCAGCTTCGGTTCAATGATATGAGCTTCTGCTCTGAGCATTCGCGTAAGGTACTGCTGCGGCTTATGCGGCTTGCCTGCTCAAAGACAGGTATGGAGCTGAATACAGGGGCGGTGCTTATGGAGGCTCTGC
The DNA here is from genome assembly GCA_017473775.1 of Ruminococcus sp. Classification (GTDB taxonomy): domain Bacteria; phylum Bacillota; class Clostridia; order Oscillospirales; family Acutalibacteraceae; genus Ruminococcoides. Next base: position 72,956 of record JAFUJH010000013.1, on the reverse strand, counting down.
CACATCAGAGCGGTTGTCTCCTGCTTGTGACCCTTATGAGTGAGTCAAAACGCAAGACCTACAAGGTGAAACGGTTTAAGGAATTTCCTTGCTTTGTGTTTGAGCGTGCAGAGGAAATGCTCAGTTGTGCAGAGAGCCTTGGCAGTAAAGACATATCATTGCACAGAAACTCCTTGTGGTTATATAACGGCAGGTACTATCTGATGTTTGATTATCCTGCAATAAGCGATGTGTGCAGAGGGCTTATCTGTGAGTATGCACGGGAGATAAAAAGTACGGCAATAATACTCTCAAGAATCCGTGAAAGCGGAAAACTGCTGTGCAGGGATAATGCGATAGAATTTGTATTTTCTGCAATGCACAGATAAAGCACAAACCGATATGATAAAAGAAAGAGCAGACACTAAAGACTAAAGTCCTCTGTCTGCTCTTTATTATTGGTGAAGTTTTGCTGTTGCAAAAGTGAAGTTGTGCTATGCACAGTGAAGTTGCGTAGCATACGCTCGCAGTGAAGTTAAGTTTTCCTTATACTTCGCCGTCAGGCGAAACTTCACTCTCAAAGAGAACTTCACTATCGCAGATAACTTCACTTGCCCAAAGGGCAAACTTAGTATTATTGCTGAGTCTGGCCCTCATCAGCCATCAGTGTAATTGTAACCTCAAAGGTCTTTGCGGTGTCTCTGCGGTATACTGTGAGCACTACTTCGTCGCCGGGCTTGTGCTCTCCAAGAACAGCATATACATCAGAGAAATCGGTGATTTCATCATCGTCAATCTTTGTGATGATATCGTTTACCTTCAACTCGGTGTTGTAGCAGGGGCCGTTCTCTGCAATCTCGCCTACAAGGATACCCCCGGGCAGGTTGTAATAGGTCTGCATTGAGGAGGATACAGCCTGACCCGATATACCAAGGCGGACTCTGTCGCTTACATATCCCTGAGTCATCAGGTCGTCAACGATCTCCTTCACAGTGCGGCTGGGAATAGCAAAGCCCATACCCTCAACGGATTCGGAGCTTATCTTTGCAGTTGTGATTCCGATTACCTGACCGTACATATTACTGAGGGGGCCGCCGCTGTTGCCGGGGTTGATTGCCGCGTCGGTCTGGATGTAGGTTACCTGTGCGGACAGACCCAGCTCACGGTTGAGAGCAGACACAACCCCTCGTGTCAGGGAATTCTGGAAGTCCATTCCTCCGGGGTTGCCCACAGCGATAACATCAATACCAACCTCAACTAAATCAGAGTCACAGAACTCTGCAGGAGTCAGGTTGTTTGCGTTTACCTTCAGCACAGCAAGGTCTGTTCTGGAGTCATAGCCTACAACCTTTGCTTCGTAGGTTGTGCCATCGTTGGTTACTACCTGAATACTGTAGGCAGAGCGGCTGTCGCCGATAACATGGCTGTTTGTTGCAATGTAGCCGTCCTTTGTAATAACAATACCTGTACCCTGAGAAGCAGGCTCACCTGTGAAGCCTGACTCGTAGCACACAACGCCGATGGTGGATTCTGCCACCTTCTTGTATGCATACTGGGTGGTGTATTTATCTGTATCTGACTTGTCACGGGGGAGGGACTCAAGGCTGATACTGCCGTCTGAGGAGTATACATCTTCGTCCTTCTCAGGCAGGGGGACAACTCCCTCGGGAGTATCCTCAACTACTGCGTCTGAGGCAGGCTCAGTGTCCTCGTCATTGCCGAATTCGTTAAAGAAGGTGGGCTTTGTAAAGTCAGCAAAGCCTGAATTCTGTCCTGCAACATATCCGCAAAGCACAAAGAATCCCACAGCAAAGATACCGATAAGTGTAAACAGACAAACAAGAAAAGCAATGTGACCCTTCTTTTTCTTCTTGGGAGGCTCAGGTGCAGGTGCAGGAGCACCGTAATAATATACCGGCTGAGGGGCAGGTTGTACAGGCTGATTGGGTACCGATGCAGGCTGAGTATTGGGAGCCTGATAGGGTGGTGCCTGATATGGGGGTGGGGTCAGAGGCTGAGTATACAGAGGCTGAGAAGTCTCAACAGGGGTTGGTGCTTCTTCTGCAACAGAAGTATCTGTAACAGGAGTCTCAAATACAGGAACTTCCTCAGCAGGAGATTCTGTAACAGGAGTCTCTTCAACAGTAGCTTCTGCAACAAGTGTCTCCTCAACGGGAGTCTCAGGTGTAAGTATATCCTCCCTCAGGCTGTCATCCTGAGTGGGATTCAGATTATCATTGTTCATGGTTGTTCTCCTTTTCTTTTATGAAATAGGGTAGCTCTTTCTTCTTCTTTGCTTCGTCAGGAATCCAGAAAATAAATCGGCAGTACTCGCCGGGTTCGCTCTCTGCGGTGATGTCACCGCCGTGAAGTCTTATGATGGTCCGTACTATATAAAGTCCCAGACCCATACTCTTTTTGTCAACACTTCTGGATTTATCCACCTTGTAGAATTTATCAAAAATCAGCTTCAGGTCCTCGGGCAGTACACCCTCGCCGCTGTTCTCTATGCATACATAGGTGGAGGTTGCTTTCCTTGTAAAGCCGAATCGGATGTAACCGCTTTCGTTTGTGAACTTCACCGCATTCTCCACAAGGTTGTATATAACCTGATGGATAAGGTCGCTGTCACCAAAGGCTATTATGTCCTCATCACAGTCCATTCCCTCTATGCTCAGGTGTTTTTTCTCAATCTCGCTTTCAAAGCCTAAAAGCACATTGAAGGCTGTCTCCTGAATTACAAAGGGAGCCTTCTTCACTGTTATTTCGCCGCTGTCTATCTTGGACAGGGATATCATTGAGGTTACAAGCCGTGACAGCCGCTTTACCTCCTGAGATACAATACCAAGATAGTAGTCCTGCTCCTCCTTGGGAATAGTGCCGTCAAGGATTCCGTCAATGTAACCCGCAATGGTGGTCATGGGGGTTTTGAGTTCATGAGACACATTGGCGATAAAGTTCCTCCTCATTCCCTCTGAGGAGGCAAGGGAGTCTGCCATCTCGTTAAATGCCTGAGACAGCTCGCCGATTTCGTCGTTGGACTTTACATGGCCGCGGCTTGCAAAGTCACCCACAGCAAAACGCTTGGCGGCAGCCGCCATCTGCTTCAGCGGCAGGGTGGTGTTGTAGGCATATACAGCAGACAGAATGAAAATCAGTATTGCCGCCAGCACAACAAGTGCCACAAGAACAACAAAGATAGTGGGGATGTAATCTGCTGTCCATAGTGTCGCCTGAGCTACAATGCAGTAGCCGATTACATCAACTCCGTTGTCCGCTGTTATTGAGATTGCGGATATATAGTATTGATGGTTGTATATGTCGTGAAGGGTTCCGTGTTCAAAGTAACTGCCTCGGGACAGCTTGTTCACAAAGCTTTGGGGCAGGTCGATAACCTTCCCGTTAAGCTCCTGTGCAGAGGAATATACAACCTTGCCCTGTGTGTCGGTGATTGCAGTGATTGCGTGCAGTGAGGAGGAAATAGTTGAAAGTGAAGCCGTGAACACTCTCTCCTCGTCAGGACTCAGTGTGTGCAGGTCATTTCCTGCAATCTGGCTTACAAGGGTTGAGAGATTTCGGGTGTTTTCCTCCAGTGTACTGCGTTTTGAGTCCTCAATAAACTCAGACACAGGGAAGGTGATGATTCCGCATACTATGATGATGCAGATAAGGGCAACCGCAAGGCTGAAGAACACAAACCGCCTGAATACGGATTTGGTCATAGTGGGGATTTCTCCGTCCTTTTATTATTCAAAGGTTACGAATTTATAGCCTCGTGCCCATACTGTACGAAGCTCCCATTTGTCAGAGGCTCCGTCTATCTTCTCGCGGATACGCTTGATGTGTACATCAATGGTACGGCTCTCGCCGCAGTAGTCAAAGCCCCATACCTCGTCCAGAAGCTGGTCTCTGGAGAACATCTGATTGGGGTTGCTTGCCAAATGATACAGCAGCTCCAGCTCCTTGGGAGGAGTGCTGATAAGCTCACCCTTGACTCTCAGCTCATAGTTTGTCAGGTTGATAACCAGATTATCATACTTGACTTCCTTTACTGCTGAGCTCTCAGGTGTACCTGTACGGCGGAGCACTGCACGAACGCGAGCCACAACCTCTTTGTTCTCAAAGGGTTTGACTATGTAATCATCTGCACCAAGCTCCAGACCCAGCACCTTGTCGAAGGTCTCGCTCTTTGCAGTAATCATAATGATAGGACACTGGGAGGTCTTGCGGATTTCACGGCAAACCTGCCAGCCGTCAAGCTTTGGCAGCATTATATCCAGCAGAATCAGGTCGGGCTGTACCTTCTCAAATACTGTCAGTGCCTCCTGTCCGTCAGCGGCAGTGGATACCTCAAAGCCCTCCTTCTCAAGATAAAGTCTGAGCAATGTGGATATGTTGGTGTCGTCGTCAACAACCAGAACCTTATATGTAGCCATATTTATACCTCCGTTAATACTCCAATTCCTTGTTTCGGTGTTGCAGGGATTAACCTGCGGATTTTTTACTATCTTTCATTATATACTATTTACGGAAAAATTAGTGAATAAATTAGAAACAAATGAGTGTATTATCTTAAAAATCCGTGAACAAAAGGTGAAAAAAGTAATAAATATATTGATTACGATTATTATATTAAAAACCGCCGCAGAAAGGGTAGCCCCATACTGCAGCGGTCAGCTTTGAAAAAATTGGAAATTACTGCAGCCCTGAGCTTATAAATCAGTAAGGCTGAGCCATACACCTGCGGAAGGTGTCGGTGATGTACTGAGCATCCTCGTCAGAGAGAGTTGTGTTCAGAGGAAGTGTCAGCTGGTTTTTGTACATATTGTAGGCGTTGGGATAATCCTTGATGTCAAAGCCTAAGTCCTTGTACGCTGTAAGCAGAGGCAGAGGCTTGAAGTGAACATTGCAGATAACGCCGTTCTGAGCCATACGCTTGAAGAAGGTGTTGCGGAATTCCTCATCCTTGCCACTGAATCGTACAAAGTACAGATGTCCGCTGGAGCGGTGTGTGTCGTCTGCATGGTTAAGTACTGTCACAGGCAGGTCAGCGAAGGCTCTGTTGTATCGCTCAATAAGCTCGTGACGACGGCGGATTGTCTCGTCATAACGCTCAAGCTGAGCAAGTCCCATAGCCGCTAAGATGTCAGGCATATTGCACTTGTACTGAGTTTTTACTACATCGTACTCCCAGGATGTACCCTTGTTCTTAGCGTAGGTGTCCTTGGTCTGTCCGTGAAGTGAAAACAGCATATACTGACGGTATATGTAGTCATTGTCGATACCCTTTGTGCTCCTCCATGTTACAGCACCGCCCTCACCTGTGGTCAGGTTCTTGACCGCGTGGAAGCTGAAGTTTGTAAAGTCTGCAGCCTCACCGCACATTTTGCCATTACGCTGTGCACCCAGTGCGTGAGCACCGTCGCACATAACGATGATTCTGCCGTAGATTTCCTGCAACTCGCTTGAGGGTCTGAACAGATGCTTCTTCCGCTCAACAATATCGTAAATTCGGTCATAGTCGCACATTACACCTGCAAGGTCAACGGGGATGATTACCTTTGTTCTCTCGTTGATGGCGGCCTCCACCTTGTCGTAGTCCATCTCGAAGCTGTCGGGTGCACAGTCAATGATGACAGGCTTTGCACCGATATGGCAGACAACAGAGGCAGTGGCGGTGTAGGTGTATGCAGGAACGATAACCTCGTCCCCGGGGCCCACACCCAGAATACGCAAAGTCATTTCTGCACAGGCTGTCTGAGAAGAAAGACAAACTGCCCGTTGTGTATGGCAGAACTCGGCAATCTTCTGCTCAAAGAGCTTTGTTCTGGGTCCTGTGGTTATCCAGCCTGATTCCAGTACGGATACAACTGCGTCAATTTCTGCTTTTGTAATGTCAGGCGGTGAAAAAGGTATATTTCTCATATCTGATTATCTCCTGATTCCTCATAAAGAAATTTAGACATTTTTAACTATTATAGAATTATACTACATTTGACTATCTATGTAAAGTTAATTTTTAAATTTACAGGCTGTTTTTTGAGTCTGCAAGCCGCAGGTATTTGTTTTTTGTGGCAATGCCTCCGCGCAGGTGACGCTCTGCTTTATTGAGCTCCAGCACCTCCTTGACCTGCGAGTACAGCGCAGGGCTCAGAGTACGCAGACGCAGGCTCACATCCTTGTGGACGGTGCTCTTGCTGATGCCGAACTTTTTGGCAGTAAATCTGACGGTTGCCTTGTTCTCAATTATATATTCGGCAAGCTCTACGGCACGCCTTTCCACATATCCTTTCATAGCAGTTCCTCCCTGTATAGTGATGCTAAAGTATATGCCGAAAAAATTCAGCTTATAACAGGCAAAGAAGCTGCAGAACGAATGGAAAGTTTTTGTTTACACAACTATGTATTTGTGGTAATATATAAAATGAGATTTTAATATCTGTAAGTATACCCATTTGTGGATTTTTATATATAATCCGGTTATCGGATATCAGAAGAAGGTTTGTAGTATGAGTCAGGAAAAACGCGTGAAAATTTGTATGATAACAACCATTGCAAAGTCCTTTGAGTGGTTTGTGTCGGATTCTGCAAGGAATCTGGCAGACAAGGGCTTTGATGTTACCATAATGTGCAGTGATATGGACGAGGAATTCCTCAGTAAGCATCAGCAGTTTGCCCGTTGTATTCACCTGCCTGCAAAGCGTGGAATTGACCTTAAATCCCTCATCAAGAGTGTGCGGCTTATGCGTAAGGTGTTCAGGGAGGAGAAGTTTGACATTGTGCAGTATTCTACCCCAAATGCGGCGTTTTACTGTGCACTGTCTGCAGGTGTTATGAAGAAAAGCCTCAGAATCTACAACCAGTGGGGTCTGAGGTACATAGGGTTTACAGGACTCAAGCGTTTTATCTTCAAAATGGTGGAGAAGTATACCTGTATGCGTTCAACCCATGTTATCTCTACAAGCCCCAAGAATATGCAGTTCAACATTGACGAGGGACTCTGCCCTAAGAAGAAAATCTCTGTTATCGGCAAGGGCGGCACTATCGGCGTTGATTTCTCTATCTACGATATAAACAAAAAAGAAGAGTACAGACAGCAGATAAGACAGGAGTACGGCATAGGAGAGAACACCTTTGTGTTCAGCTTTATCGGCAGACTCAACGCTGACAAGGGTATAAACGAGCTTATCAGTGCATACAGAGCACTTACATACCGCTACAAGGACACAAGGCTTATGCTTATCGGTATGGAGGACAACACAAATCCTCCCGATAAAGAGCTTATAGAATGGGCAAAGCAAAGCAAAAATGTCATATTCACAGGGGTAGTACCTCCTCAGCGTGTAGCACAGCTTATGTCTGCTACGGATATGATGGTGCATCCCACCTACAGAGAGGGCTTCTCAATGGTTATTCAGGAGGGTATGGCTATGGCGTTGCCTATCCTTACCACTGATGTACCCGGCCCCAGCGAGGTTATAGTTGACGGTGAGACAGGCATCCTTGTGCCTTCGCACTCAGACAAAGCACTCCTTGCAGAGATGGAAGCTCTGATGAATGACCCTGAGCGCAGAGAAAAATACAGCCGCAACGGCAGGCGCCGTGTGGAGCTGTTCTTTGCACGACCTGTTATGCTGCAGAATATCTACACTCATTACTGCAGACTTCTCGGTATTGAGGATAAGCACCTGAAGCTTATGTACCTGACAGCCAACCCTCAGGCGGCAATCGAGGCAGAGAACGCAGGTGTTGACAGGATTTTCCTTGATTTGGAGATTTTAGGCAAGGAGGAGCGTCAGGGTCACCTTGACACAGTTGTGTCCCACTCAAGCCTTGAGGATGTAAAGAAGCTGAGAGCCGCTATAAGCAAGGCAAAGCTCCTTGTCCGTTGCAATCCTGTGCACAAGGGACTTAAAAAGGAAATTGACCGTATTATCAACGATGGTGCGGATATAATTATGCTTCCTTACTTCAAGACTGTGGAGGAGGTACGCACCTTCCTTGATATAGTAGGCGGCAGGGTCCACACTGTATTATTGTTTGAGACAGCAGAGGCTGTGGAGCTTGTGGACGAGATACTGGAGCTTGAGGGCGTTGACGAGGTGTACATCGGACTCAATGACCTGCACCTGAGCTACGGTCTGCGGTTTATGTTTGAGCTTCTCACAGACGGCACTGTGGAGAGCCTTTGTAATAAATTCAGAGATAAGGGACTTTCCTACGGCTTCGGCGGAATTGCAAAAATCGGCGAGGGGCTGCTCAAGAGTGATTATGTTATTGGAGAGCACAAGCGTCTTGGCTCAACCTGTGCCATACTCTCCAGAACCTTCCGTAACGAGGTGGACGCAAGCCGTCCCATTGATGACTTCAGAGATGAATTTATGCTTCTGAGAAAGCGTGAGGAGGAAATCTCAGGCTGGGATGCAGAGCAGTTTGAGGAAAACCGTCAGAAGGTAGTACAGGCAACAGATGAGATTGTTCAGATGCTCATAAAAAAGGCAGCAGCACATAAATGATTTTCTGATATACGAGGTTATACATTATATGAATGACAAATTACCAAAGGTGCTGGTTGTTTCTATTACAGTATGGCGTGATGACAGCCCCATAAGAACTCTGCCTGAGCTGTTCTCTTGTTGGGACAGAGAGCGGATTGCACAGATATATACCCGAGCAGGATTGCCTGATAACAGCGTGTGTGACCGTTATTTCCGAATTGATGAAAATGCTGTTCTGAAAAGTGTTTTCAAGCCGAGGACTGTTACAGGCGAGGCAGTGGAAAATCAGAAAAACGGAGCAGGTATCTCAGCTGCTGAGCAGGTAAGCCTTGACGCAGAAAACTCAAGGTATGCGGCGGCACATCGCAGACATAGTTGGCTTATGACCCTTTGTCGTGAGGCTGTGTGGTGGCTGGGAAGATGGAAGTCTGAGGAGCTTGACCGCTTTGTACAGGAGTTTGACCCTGATGTTATATTTGTTCCCATATATCCCTACTTTTATATGGAGCGGATTCAGACATATCTGATTAAAAAATTCAAAAAACCCGTTGTTTGCTTTATAGCAGACGATAATTATACATACTTCCCATGCGGATATAATCCCTTGGCTTATTTGCATCGTTTTATACTCCGCCGCTTTGTCTGCCGGGAAATGCCCTTGTGTGACAGTGTTTTTGTAATGACACCTATGGCAAAGCGTGAGTATGACCGTATTTTCTCTGTGGACTCCAAGCTTCTGACCAAAGCCATTGATTTTGACGGAATAGAATATGCAGAGCCTGCACTTCATACTCCCATAAAAATGGTGTACACAGGTAAGCTTGTAATAGGCAGAGACAAGGCATTGACAGAGATAGCAAAGGCTCTGAAGGATATTAATAAATCATGCGTCAGAATTCAGCTTGATATTTATGCACCTGATATGCCGTCGGATAGAATTATAAAGGCGTTGGATGTGCCGGGATGCAGACTGTGCGGTGCTGTTACAAAGGACAAGGTTGCACAGCTTCAGTCAGAGGCAGATATTCTGGTGTTTGCAGAATCACTGAGCTATAAATATCGTAATGCCGCAAGGCTGTCCTTCTCAACCAAGATAACGGACTACTTTTCCAGCGGCAGATGTGTGCTTGCCATAGGCAGCAGGAATATTGCGCCCATAGATTACCTGATACAAGAGGACGCGGCAATAGTTGTGACCGATTACAAGGACATAAAGCTAACCCTTGAGAGTCTTTGCGATAATCCCGAGATAATCACCGAGTACAGCAAAAAAGCCTTTGATTGTGGAAAGAGAAATCACAGCAAGTCTGATGTGTATCAGCTTTTCAAAAAAACAATCAGTGATACAGCATACAAAAAGGCTGAGTAAATAACAGCGTGACAAGGGAGGGAGAATAAATGAAAATCCTGCAGATTAATTCTGTGTACGGTGTACGCAGTACAGGACGCATTGTGTACGAGCTTGAAATGCTCCAAAGCAAAAGCGGAATAAAGCCCTATATTGTCAGCGGCGAGGGATTCGCTGATTCTCCCCATGTTCACATAATGAGCGGCAAGCTTTACCTGAAGGCTAACATACTTATGACGAGGCTTTTCGGTAAGCACGGCTTTTACAGCAGGCTTGCCACAAGGCGGATGCTCAGGTTTGTTGACAAGGCATCTCCCGATATTATCCATCTTCACAATATCCACGGACATTACTTCAATGTGAGGATGATTTTTGAATATATACAGAAGCATAACATCCCCGTGGTGTGGACCCTGCACGATTGCTGGGCTTTCACGGGGCATTGTCCCCACTTTGATTATATAGGCTGTGACAAATGGCGGACAGGCTGCGGGGCTTGCCCACAGCGTAGGGGCTACCCCGATTCGTGGTTTTTTGACAGGTCAAGGGGTAACTTTAAGATTAAGGAAAAGATATTTACAGCCACACAGAATATGCATATCGTCACCCCCTCTGATTGGCTGTCCTCCCTTGCAAGGCAGTCTTTCTTGGGCAAATACCCCGTCACAACCATACATAACGGTATTGATACGGATGTGTTCTCTCCTTGTGAGTCGGACTTTAAGAAGCGGTATGGACTTGAGGACAAGTTTGTGATTCTGGGTATTGTCAGCAACCTGAACAGTACCAAAGGCGGACAGTACTTCCTTGAGCTTGCAAAGTTACTGAGTGAGGACGAGCACATAGTCCTGCTCTCTCTTGAACAGGGCGTTGACCTGTTGCCTCATAATATCACAGCTATCGGTCGCACAGATAATGCGTATGAGCTGGCACAGGTTTACTCAGGCTCGGATGTGTTTGTGAATCCTACGCTGCAGGATACCTTTCCTACAGTTAATCTGGAGGCCTTGTCCTGCGGAGTACCTGTTGTAACCTTTGATACAGGCGGAAGTCCTGAGGCTGTCACCAAAGACAGCGGAGCAGTGGCAAAAAAGGGAGACATCAGGGAGCTTTATCAGGGAATACAGAGAGTCCGCAAGGGCGAGTTCAGTGCAGAAAAATGCAGAGCCCGAGGACTTCGGTTTTCTGCGGAGCGTTGCTTTTCCGAATATATTGATTTGTATAATAAGATTATTAAGTAAGTATATAAATTTTAGGAGATAAAAATGTGGGTTTGGATTTTTATGCTCCTGAGCATTGTAGCCTTCTGGGTTATGATACCCGATGCTCTGGGCAAGAAAAAGAAAAATCTAATATTTTTGGTGCTGAGCTTTGCTGTTATTGTATTTGTTATGGGCAGCAGAAGTCCGCATTTGATGTACGGTGCCGACCTGCGTAATTATTATCGGATGTTCACCCGTTCATACACAATGGGTTTTGAGCAGTATCTGCAGAGATACGAGATAATCGAGACAGGCTATCTTATCCTTAATAAGATTGTTTCTGTTATTTCGCCCCTGCCGTATACCTTCCAGTATGTGGAGGCGGCATTCTGTACAGGTATAATGTTCTGGTATATTTACAGAAACGCCGACAGCGTTTTTATTGCTGTTATTACATATATCTGCTTTGGTTCATGGCAGTTCTTCCTGACAGGATTCAAGCAGGCTTTTGCAGTTTGTATATGCATAATAGCGCTGGAATGTATGAAAAAGAACAAAACCTCATGGGATGTACTCGCGGCAGGACTTATCCTGCTTGCAACCACAATTCATGTTACTGCTTGGGTATTTGTGCTGACATTTATAATCAGACGCATCAGGATAACCAAAATGGTTATGGTATATGCCGCGTGCATTACCCTGATTCTGCTTGTGTTTATTGACGATATAGTAGCCTTTGGCAACAGCATAGTAAAAAAGAACTACACACTGAAATATTACGGCAACACCTTTGGCGGACTTGTGCCCATAGCGGTATATCTTGGTGCTTTACTGCTCACTTACCTTGTCTGGACACGGGATAAAAGCTATATTGACAAGGTGGGCTTTGAGGTAGCAATACTCATATTCGGATTGTGCTTTTATGTGCTCAGATATTCTGCAAGCATTATGGAGAGGGTAAGCGTGTTTTTTACCCCTGTTGTAAGCGTTATCTTTACCAACGGCATCATGAGACAAAGGGATAAGAGTACTCTGACGCGGATACTCCCCATATTGTGGGCTGTCTTTTGTATAATACTGTTTGTTTATCGTTCCCAGTCCCAGCTGGGTAATTACCGCTTTTTCTGGGAGTATTTGGAGAGGCTGATTTATGTATGATTATAACCTTTGTATCCTGTTTTATTAATCATCACCAGATACCGTTGTGCAGGGAGTTTGTTAACAGGTGTGACAAGTTTTACTTTATAGAAACATCGCCTATGACCACAGAAAGAAAAAAGCTTGGTTACGGAGCCGCTGTGTCAGAGTATGACTTTATTGTCAGGACTTACGATGGGTCAGTGTCACAAAAGTATGTATACGAACTGCTCAGAGACAGTGATGTGGTGATATTCGGTCAGTGCCCGAATAAATATATTGATTACAGAATGAGCTTTAACAAAAAATCCTTTTTGTACTCTGAACGCTTTTTCAAAAAAGGCGTGTGGAGAAGGTTTATTCCCATTACAAGAAAAAAAGTTGTGGACAGAATTATCAAGCACAAGGATAAGGATATGAGCGTTCTGTGTGCAAGCTCATTTTTGACTTGGGATTTAAATCTTTTGGGTTTTGATAAGGATAAGTGCTTTAAGTGGGGGTATTTTCCCCTTGTAAAGGATTACGATGAAAGACCCCGAAGGGATAATTCTGTTTGCAGGATTCTGTGGGCAGGCAGGATGCTGCCTTTAAAGCACGCAGAAATTGCAATCGAAGCCGCCTCTAAGCTAAAGAAAAAGGGGCTTGAATTTCACCTTGACTTTATCGGTATGGGCGAATGCGAAGAAGAACTGAAGGAGCTTGCCAAAAAGCGTTGTGTAGAGGATATGGTCAGCTTTTTGGGAGTTAAGACGCCTTCACAGGTAATAGAGCATATGGAAAAGTCGGATGTTTTTCTGATGACAAGCAACTTCCGCGAGGGATGGGGTGCAGTTGTGAACGAGGCTATGAGCACAGGTTGCAGCGTACTTGTCAGCAGTGCAGTAGGCAGTGCCGCCTACCTTGTAAACGACGGCAAAAACGGTCTTGTCTATAAATACGGAAGCTTTTCCGATTTTGAAAGAAAACTTCAGAAGCTTATTGAGGATAAAGAATACAGAGACAGGCTGGGACTTGAAGCCTACAAAACCATAAAGCATCGGTACTGTGCGGCGGTTGCAGTTGAGCGGTTTGTGGAATTTGTAGAGAGCGGGGGGACTGTTTCCTATGAATCAGGCCCTATGTCAAAGGCTCAGGTTGTAAAGAACAATTGGTATAAAAAGTAACCTTTGAATACGAAGTAAATCGGAGTATTCGGTTCAGGAGTATTAATGGTAAAATCACAGCGTAAACTCGGAATGTTGCTGTCCTACGGGGGCAACCTGCTGCTTGTGGCAGTTAATATATTTATAACTCCCTTTCTGATAAAGTCACTGGGCGATGCCGAGTACGGAGTTTATCAGATGATGGCATCCCTTGCAGGATATCTTGTGCTGATGAATTTCGGCACAAGCACTGTTATGACAAGATATGTTTCTATGTATCTTGGCAAGGGCGACAAAAAGGGAGAGCGTAACTATATTGCTATGTGCCTGATGATTACAGGGGTGCTGATGGTGCTCATCATAGCAGTAGCCACGGTGATGTACTTCTTCATTGATGATATATTTGCTGTGAGTCTTAGCGTGAAGCAGATAGAAAAGTCACAACAGCTTTTTGTTATTCTTGCGCTTACCCTTGTGATTACCCTTGCGGCACAGGCTGTACAGGGAATTATAGTTGCCTATGAGAGGTTTGTTTTCTCCAGCGGATGGAATCTTGTGAGACCTTTGCTTAAAGCAGGACTCCTTGTTACACTCTTTATGATAAAAGCAGACTCACTTGTGATAGTGCTGGTGGATTTGCTGATTTCAATAATATTTCTCGCAGTTTGTTGTGTGTATGCCTTCGGCGTATTGAAGGCTACGCCAAAGCTGTATAAATTTGATAAGACTATATTCTTCTCTTCTGCGGCATTCTCTCTGGCGATTATGCTGCAGGCGATAGTCAATCAGGTGAATACCCGCGTTGACACTACTATTCTCGGTATAATGGTAAGCCCCGAGAGCGTTACAATATACTCTGTAGCAATGCAGGTTTTTCAGGTTTTTTCATCCTTATCCACTGCGGCTGTTGCCATATATCTGCCCAAATTTACAAAGATGGTGGCATCCGGGGATTGCTCGGGAGAAAAGCTTACAGGGGCTATGATTCCTCCAAGCAGGCTTCAGACCCTCATATCAGGAGCAATCACCTTCGGCTTTATTGTGTGCGGCAGGGATTTCATACATATGTGGATGGGTGATGGCTATGAACAGGCATATGTTATTGCCTTGATAGTTATGATACCTAACTTCCTTGTATACACAAACAGCGTGATAGAGTCTGTGTTGGATGCAATGCAAAAGAGGCTTGTCCGCTCTGTGGTGCTGTGCTGTGTTGCAGTTGCAAACATTCTGATAAGTATAGTTTTGGTGCATTTTTTCGGAGCAATAGGTGCTCCTGTCGGCACTGCGCTCACAACTGTTGCAGGTCCTCTGATAATTATGAATATATATTATCAGAAGGCGGTGGGAATAAGACTCAGACAGTTGTTCTGCGGTATATTCAAGGGAATTATGCCCTGCCTGCTTATATCAACAGTTGTTAGCCTCCCTCTTGCAATCCTGCTGCCTGTGAGCGTGTGGGGATTGTTTGTAAAGGGCGGCGTGTTTGTGGCGGTGCTTGTGCTGACACTTATGCTGTTTGGCTTTAATAAAGACGAAAAAACTACAGTGGTCAGATTCCTGAAAGGTAAGGGACTCCGCTGATTTGTGCACCTGTACGGTTTGTACGGGTATAGAAAGGACAGATAACAATGTTTGAGGGAAAGACCCTTCTTATCACAGGCGGTACAGGCTCCTTCGGTAACGCAGTGCTTGACCGATTCCTTGAGACAGATATTAAGGAAATCCGCATATTCTCCCGTGACGAGATGAAGCAGGATGAAATGCGTCACAGATACAAAAGCGATAAGATAAAGTTCTTTATCGGCGATGTAAGGGATATCAACTCCCTGTCACTTGCTATGTACGGAGTGGATTACATTTTCCACGCGGCGGCACTCAAGCAGGTGCCCTCCTGTGAGTTCTTCCCCATAGAGGCGGTCAAGACCAATATCCTTGGTACGGATAATGTGTTGTCTGCGGCTATCACCGCAGGCGTTAAAAAGGTCATCTGCCTGTCTACCGACAAGGCGGCATATCCTGTGAATGCTATGGGTACATCAAAGGCTATGATGGAGAAGGTGACGGTTGCCAGAGCCCGTACAGTATCCCCTGATAAAACCTCCATCTGCTGTACACGATACGGTAATGTTATGTGCTCACGAGGCTCTGTTATCCCTCTGTTTATCAGCCAGATTAAACGCGGACTCCCTCTGACTCTTACAGACCCTCAGATGACAAGGTTTATTATGAGTCTTGAGGAGGCAGTGGATTTGGTGCTCTTTGCCTTTGAAAACGGCAAAAGCGGAGATATACTGGTGCAGAAGGCACCTGCCTGCACTGTTGAGGTTCTGGCTCAGGCAGTGGCAGAAATCTTCGGTGTGCCTGATATTGAAAGGAAGATTATCGGCATCCGCCACGGAGAGAAGAAGTACGAGACCCTGCTTACAGCAGAGGAGTGCTCCTGTGCTGTGGATATGGGTGACTTCTATCGGGTGCCTGCCGATAAGCGTGATTTGAACTATGAGCTGTATATGGACAAGGGCGATACAGCCCGTGATACTGTCAGGGAGTTTACCTCTGACAATACACAGCTCCTTGATGTTGAGGCAGTGAAGCAGAAGCTTCTGTCGCTTAAATATATTCAGGACGAGCTGAGAGAGTGGGGCAAGGAATGAAGCTGCTTGTAACAGGAGCCAATGGCTTCGTAGGGAAAAACCTCACGGCAGAGCTTATGAACATTTCTGAGGGCAAGTGCAGCTTTCAGGGTATTCCCAAGGGTGCACAGGTGCTGTGTGCGGATGTGGATACACCTGCTGAAAGCCTTAAAGAATACTGTGCTGATTGCGACTTTGTGTTTCACCTTGCAGGTGTCAACAGACCAAAGTGTGAAGAGGAATTTGCACAGGGCAATACCGAGTCTCTCAGACAGGTGCTGGGCTTTCTCAAAGAGCAGGGTAATACCTGCCCTGTGGCTCTGAGCTCATCAACTCAGGCTCAGCTTCAGAATCCTTACGGAGAGAGCAAGCGTCAGGCTGAGGCTCTGCTTTTGGAATACAGCAGGGAGACAGGTGCAGATGTATACATATTCCGCTTCCCGGGCATATACGGCAAATGGTGCAGACCCAACTATAACAGCGTGGTGGCAACCTTCTGCCACAATATAGCCCACGGACTGCCGGTCCGTATTGACGCACCGGACAAGGAGATTAAGCTTGTATATATAGATGATGTGGTACGCTCTCTTCTTTTGTGTACAGCAGGCACAGTGCAGAAGAATGAAGACGGCTTCTGTGCGGTGTCACCCGAATACACTGTGACACTGCAGAGGCTGGCGGATTTGCTTACTTCTTTCAAAGAGGGCAGACACAGGCTGCAGGTGCCGAAGTTGTCAGATTCCTTTGTAAGCAGTCTGTATGCTACATATCTGTCCTATCTGCCCAAAGAGGATTTTTCGTATCCTCTTAATACTCACAGCGATTACAGAGGCTCTTTCACAGAGATTATCAGGACTTCCGACAGAGGTCAGTTCTCGGTGAATATCTCAAAGCCTCACATCACCAAGGGCAACCATTGGCACCACACAAAGAACGAGAAGTTCTGTGTAGTGTCAGGCAGTGGAGTTATACGGCTTCGCAGAATTGACTGTGAAGAAGTGCTTGAATATTTTGTCAGCGGTGATAAAATAGAAGTGGTGGATATTCCCACAGGATATACTCACAATATTGAAAATCTTGGGGACACCGATATGGTGACCTTTATGTGGGCAAGCGAGGCGTTTGATCCCAAATACCCTGATACCTTCTTCCTTGAGGTATGATATACTAATAAATCAAGTCGGATTTATTCCGCAGGAGAAAGCATTGAATATTACAGAGAAGTTTTTGATTGATGTGCTCAGGTGCTTTGTCACAGGCACAGATATTGAACTGAATACAGACGGTGTGGACGCAGAGGAGCTCCTTGCTCTTTCAAAGCAACACAGCGTGGCAGGCGCCGTTGCCGGTATACTGGAGCGTGGCGGATTGTTTGCAGGAGAGGATATTGAGGCTCGCTTTGCCAAGGAGTACGAGCGTACTCTGATGCAGATGCTGAGCAGAGAGTCCTCAGCACAGAAGTTTTGCGATACCCTCACCAAAATGGGAATACCTCACATTATCTTCAAGGGAATGACCGTAAGTGAGGTTTATCCCGTTGCGGCACTGAGAGCCTATGGCGATGTGGATATTATCGTCAGACAGGAGCAGGTGGAGCCTATCCGAAAGTATATGATAGGCTCGGGCTTTGATTATACTCTTACAGATGAGGGAGTAGTCAGCGCCTTCAAAAGAGGCAGAGAGCGGTACGAGGTTCACACTGCACTGAATGTTTCCAATGTGAAGAACACGGAGTATTTCTCTCAAATATGGGAGAATACAGTTCCAAGGCAGGGCGAGACCAGAGTATTCAATGATAACTTCCATCTTTGCTACCTTATCTGTCATCTGGAAAAGCATGTCTACGGCAGCGGTGCAGGTGTGAGAATGTATATGGATATTGCCCTGTACATAAAAAATAAGGCAGACAGCCTGAGTATGGAGTTTGTCCGTGATACCCTTGAGCAGTGCGGACTTGCACAATTTTTCAACACTGTGCTGTATATGTGCAACCGATGGTTCGGTCTGGAGGTGCCCTCCTGGGTTGAGCCTCTGGATGATGATACATACACTCAGATGTGTGACTTCATTATGTCAGGCGGTGTATTCGGCGAGCAGGGGGAGAAGGCTCGAATGCGTGATGACCTGCGTCGTGAGCTGGCATCAGGCAAAAAGGGCGTAAGATTCAGGTTCCTTCTGAGCAGGGCGTTTCCCACAGCTTCAGAACTTCAGAGGATGTTTCCCCGTTTTCAGGGTAAACCTCTGCTTGTGCCCGTGGCATGGCTTTGCCATGTGGGAAGTGTTATCCGTAAGGGTAAAATGTCCAACATAAAGACCATAATGACCGCAGACACCGACAACGCCGAGGAGAAGAAGGCGTTCCTTGACAGAATAGGTTCACGAAGATAAATATAAACAAAAAATCAACTCCGTAAGATGTGTATGAGTTACACCTTACGGAGTTTTGTTTAGCTTATGTCTTCATTGATGATATGCTGTGCCAGTGCCGAGTTGCGGTATCTGGCGTCATAGGTTACATCCTTGATTATATGGATAAAGTCAGGGATGGGAGGATTTATATCCTCAGACTCTACCTCAATCTCAAGGTAAGCTCTGTCATCCCAGAAGGGGAAGATGTCCACCTCGTAGGTAAAGCCCTGAAGTTTAAAGCTGTGACGGACCTTGGAGACTGGGGAGTAGCCATCCCGTATATATTTGCTCAGAGACTCAAATTCTTCCGCTGAAATCTCTGATTCTATCTCCACACGGGTCATCTCTGTCACCTTACGCTTGAAGGTTTTGATGTAGCTTATACCTTCTTTGCTTTTAACGCGGCGGATTCTGCACCGCGTGCTTTCCTCGCCCAAGGAGTCAGGCAAACTCAGATACATCTGAGTAAGCTCACAACATTTGTATTCAGGTTGTGCCTCAAGGATTTTTACATCAGGAAAACGGATGAGGAATTTATATTCAATTTCCAGTGAATTGTTGTTGCTCATATCAAATCAATAACCATTAATTCGGGAGGATTGTGAAACCTCGGTATATATTCGGGTGATGAGCCGAGCCCCTTGCATACTGCCAGATGCCCCAGCTCCATTTCATAAAAGCCCCCTGCATACTCAGGGAAGTTCCCCTGCTCAGGTGCATACAAAGCACCCACAAAGGGCAGGCGAATCATACCTCCGTGGGTGTGTCCGCTTACCATCAGATCCAGCGGATAATCTTCAATTCCCCATAGGTAAAATTCAGGATGATGACACAGCATAAGGGTGAAGCTCTCTTCGTCTGCAGATATATATTCCTGCAGATACGCTCCTGATTCCTCGTCCCACTGACGGTAGTAGCTGAGTCCCCCGATACGAAGGCTGTTGCCGTTGACGATTATGTCCTGGTATTCAAGCTCCAGAAGTGTGGCGCCCCCTGCTATCATTGCCCCCTCAAGTGCAGCTCTATCCTCGTTGGACCGCTCCTGATTGCCAAGGCAGGAGTAAACCGGGGCGATGTTGCAAAGCTCGGAGATAAAGGAGCAGAGATACTCTGTGTGCTCATCTGTAGCATCGTCCCTATCAATCAAGTCTCCCACAGTGAGTATCAGGTCAGGCTCTTGCTCTGAAATTTTCTTAATCAATCTCTCGTTATCGCTGCCAAACTCCTTGCTGTGAGTATCTGCAACCACCACAAGCCTTACAGGCTCTGTGATTTTATCACTTTCCAGACTATGCCGACTCACAGTGATAACACAGTTACTTATAATCAGGTCAATACAAAGCCATAGAATCAGGAATGAAGCAATTGTGAGCATACTGATATTCAGCAATTGCTTCTTTTTAGTAATTTCGTTTTTAAACATTTTATAATAGATTACGATTTTCTAATTCTTTGATGTATCTTTCTACTGCATCTTCCCAATCAGGCAATGGAGTGAAGCCGTATTGAGCTAATTTACTTGTATCTAAACGACTGTTTTTTGGACGGCGTGCATTAGAAAGACCATATTCTTCAGTTGTTACAGGAACAATTTTTGTTGAATAATCAAGTAGTTTGTAAAGCTTACAAGTAAGGTCGTACCAAGAAACGAAATTGCCTTCGTTTCTTGCGTGATAGTAACCGTATTTATCAGTAACTATCATTTCGGAAAACAGCCTTGCTAAATCCTTTGTGTATGTAGGGGAGCCAATCTGATCGTTGACTACCTTGACGCATTCATATCTTTTGCCTACATTAAGCATTGTTTTGATGAAATTCTTACCACCTGCACCATAAACCCACTGAATACGGACAATAAAAAATTTGGTTAATGTACTGCTGACAGCTAATTCCCCGTGTAGCTTACTTTTTCCGTAAATATTGACAGGAGCATAGTTGTCACAATCAGCGTCCCAAGGAGTAGTGCCTTCACCGTTGAAGACATAGTCAGTACTGGTGTAAAGCAACTTTATATCGAGTTCTTTACATACTGTTGCTATATTCTCTGTGCCTTTGTGATTAATATCAAAAACCTTTTTCTGATTTTCTAAGTCTTCAGCACTGTCAACGGCTGTCCATGCAGCACAATGAATTACAGCATCAGGGTTTATGGAGTGCAAAGTATTGTGCACTTTATCAATATCAGTGATATCCATAGGAAGAAACTCGTCATTTATATCCGTGCCGATAGCTGTGTGTCCATCTTCACGAAGTTGCAAAATCACATCTTGTCCCAGTTGTCCTGATGCACCGGTTACTAAAACCTTCATTTTTGCTCCTTTCAGCGATTTGAGTACATTTTGTTGTAATATTCCTTGTAGTCACCATTTAAAATGTTTTGCCACCATTGCTTGTTATTAAGATACCATTCTACTGTTCGTTTGATACCCTCATCAAAAGTGGTTTCAGGCAGCCATCCCAGCTCTGAGTGAATCTTTGTGGGGTCAATGGCATATCGCATATCGTGTCCGGGTCGGTCCGTCACATAGTTGATAAGAGTCTCAGGCTTTCCTAAAATTTCAAGAATTGTCTTTACAACCTGAAGATTTGTTCGTTCGTTATGACCACCTACATTGTAAATTTCGCCTTCTCTGCCTTTTCTCATAACAAGGTCAATCGCAGAGCAGTGGTCCTCAACATATAGCCAGTCCCTGATGTTTTCGCCTTTGCCATATACAGGCAGACTCTCATTGGCAAGTGCACGGGATATCATAAGGGGGATGAGCTTTTCAGGAAAATGATAGGGCCCGTAGTTGTTGGAACAGCGTGTGATGGATACAGGCAACTTAAAAGTTCTTGCATAGGCAAGAACAAGTAAGTCGGCAGATGCTTTCGATGCACTGTAGGGTGAAGATGTATGTATTGGAGTATCTTCAGTGAAGAACAGATCAGGTCTGTCAAGGGGCAGGTCACCATATACTTCATCTGTTGATACCTGATGATAGCGTTTGATTGAATAAAATCGGCAGGCATCCATCAGAGTCTGTGTTCCAAGTATATTCGTTAAAAGGAATATCTCCGGGTTTTCCACAGAGCGGTCAACATGACTTTCAGCCGCAAAATTAACGACAATATCAAAGTTTTCTTCTTTGAACAGATTAAACACACATTCTCTGTCTGCTATGTCCCCTTTGACAAATCGGAAGTTTTGGTGTTTCATTGCTTCGTTCAGAGTCTCAAGGTTTCCTGCGTATGTCAGCTTATCAAGACAAACGATGCGGTCTTCAGGATGATTTTTAAGTTGAAAGTAAACGAAATTTGCACCGATAAATCCGGCGCCTCCGGTAACTAAAATATTCATATGTTCCTCCGTGTATCGGAAATATCTCAGAATGAAAAGTCAAGTTCAGCAAGTGTGGGATGAAGCTTGTCTTTTTCGCTGAGAGTCAGCTCCTCTGTTTCAGGCCAGTCGATAGCAACATCCTTGTCACAGTACAGGAGTCCGCCCTCATCCTCAGGATGATACAGGTCATCACATTTGTATACAAACTCTGCTTCTTCAGAAAGAACGAGAAAACCGTGAGCAAAGCCTTTGGGCACAAAGAATTGTTTTTTGTTCTCCTCAGAAAGAATAACACCTACATATTTACCATATGTGGGGCTATCCTTTCGCAGGTCAACAGCAACATCATAAACTTCGCCTTTAATTACGCGGACAAGCTTTGCCTGTGGGTGAGTTTTCTGAAAATGAAGCCCTCTCAGAACACCCTTGCGGGACTTGGATTGATTATCCTGAACAAAAATATTTGTTATACCTGCAGCCTCAAACTCAGACTGCTTGTAGGTTTCCATGAAATATCCGCGGTTATCTCCGAATACCTTGGGAGTTATTATGTATACTCCTTCAATGGAAGTTTTTTCAAAAATAAAATTACCCATTATGTATAGTCCTTTGAATATTAATATCTGTATTTTCCTTCGGCTACCTGTTTCAGATATTTGCCGTATGGACTTTTTCCGTACTTTTCTGCAGCAGATAAGAGACATTCTTTTGTAATCCAACCGTTTGCGTAGGCGATTTCTTCAGGCACAGAAATCATCAGAGATTGTCTGGTTTCTGTGATTTGAACAAAATTAGAGGCATCTATGAGAGAGTCTACTGTGCCTGTGTCAAGCCAGGCAAAGCCTCGTCCCATAATCTGGACCTTCAATTTGTCTTCGTTCAGATAAAGTCGGTTCAGGTCTGTAATTTCCAGTTCTCCTCTGGCGGAAGGTTTTATCATTTTTGCCATACGGACAACATTGTTATCATAAAAATAAAGACCTGTGATACAGTAATTGGATTTTGGCTTTTGAGGCTTTTCTTCTACAGAAATAACCTTTCCTTCATTATCAAATTCAACAATTCCGAAACGCTCGGGGTCGTGGACATAATAGCCAAAGATTGTAGCAAAGCCCTTGTCTGCATTATTCTTTGCTTTTTGAAGTATATTTGAGAGACCATTTCCGTAAAAAATATTATCGCCAAGAATCATGGCGCAGGAATCGTTACCGATAAATTCTTCTCCAAGAATAAAAGCCTGGGCAAGTCCGTCAGGAGAGGGCTGAACTTTGTAGGTAAGATTAATTCCATATTGAGAGCCATCACCCAATAGTTTTTCAAAGTTAGGAGTGTCCTGAGGGGTAGAGATGATAAGAATATCTTTGATTCCTGCCAGCATAAGGGTAGACAGGGGGTAAAAAATCATAGGTTTATTATAAACAGGAAGAAGCTGTTTTGAAGTAACCTGTGTTAAAGGATAAAGTCTTGTACCTGCACCGCCTGCAAGGATAATACCTTTCATTTTATTCACTCCTTAAAAATAATTAACAGTGATTTCAAATGTTTTATTTGATGTTTAAATTATGAACAATGGAACGCCTGATAAAGTCCAGTGCTTTTTCGCGTTCACTCTTGATTATATTATCTGTTTCACTGAAGTCAGCAGGTGTGAATGTGTGAGTACACATTTTAGCATACATACGGTCCTCAAGGTTGTAAGTCTGCAACAGGGTCTTTAATCTGGAGCCCATTGTCTGGCCGTCTTCTATGCGGTCAAATACAACGAAATCCCGTTTGAAAATAATAGAGAAAACTGCCGCATGGAAGGAATCGGTGAAAATTGCATCAGCGTGATGTATCAGATAAATGAACTCTGCAGGGCCTGCAGAGTAATACTTGTGCTCACGCAGGTCAAAGAGATTGATTATATCAAGTCCTTTTTCTTTTGCAACCTTTTCTATGTATCTTCGGTATCTGTTGCTTTCATTGCCGAGAAAATAAGTAAGTGCATAGGGTTTGTCTGTGGAAAAATCGGGATTTGATTCAATTTCTGTCCATTGTTCTTTTGTAACAGTCAGCGTAGGGTCACAGATAACCTGTGCTTCTTTTCCTGTGAGCTCCTTAATTATCTGAGCTCCTCTTTGTTCACGCACTGAAAGCATAGGAAAATCCGAGAGCCATTTGGTATAATGAGACTTTGTGTAAGGGGGAAGTTCTGAAATCCCAAAGGAAGGAGCAAAGGAGATTTTTTTGAAAGACTCAGCAAAGGAGAGAAATTTAACACCCGAAGTGCTTGGATATGTAGGGTTCCATACCTGATCAGAACCAACGGAGAAGAAGTCAAAGTCCCTTAGCTTTTCTTCAGGGATTGCATCATTGTTGATATCAAAGTCCGTGTGTGCTATGTGATAATCATAAAAGGTTTTGAAGGCAGCAGTGCGTTTTGCTTTTGCATCTGCATATATCCTTGTGTTTTTTCTTTTTCTGATAATAGAAGGAATAAGACGGTCCCGTTGATTCTTTATATGATACTTTGTTTTTAGTCTGACTTTGACAACTGCAAGAATATAGGATGGTCTGAGCTTTGAAGCAGTACTTTGCCTGTCGTGGGTAATTCTTATGCCTCTGGTTGTGCTGTCGTGAATGGTGACAGCTTCGTGTCCGAGATTATTGTATGCTTTCATTACAGCAAAGTTCTGAAGCATACCTCCGTAATTTTCACCTTTTGATAATGTGATGATTCCGATTTTCATAAAGAAATCCTCTTTTGAATTTAATAAGAAGTCTTTGGCTATCAGGCGTATTTGTTGTAGTATGCCTCGGGTCGGTTAAACATCCAGTGCCATTCTGTTTGCGATGCATCAATATACAACCATACAATAGCATACAGAACGAGAGTCACCGTTTTAATGATCAACTGCTGGTTTTTGTCAAACTTGTTAATCAGAAATAATAGGGACAAAGGTATAAAGGGTGAAAAATATAATCCTGCACGATTAAGGTAAGCACTGTTTGCAGTTGCAATCGTTATAGCAGCACGCACAAAAATAAATCCCATATAGAAATTTTCTTCTCCTGAGAAGGTTCTTTTCTGAAGCAGCAGGAAAAAGTACAGAAGAATAGGTGCAAGTGAAATGGCTATACGCAGAGGGTGTATTAAATTTTGTGCGTATTCGGTATCTGCACCGCCGGTCTCATTGTCCTTAAGTATTCCTACCAAATTAAAGAGAAGGTCATAGGAAAAAATAAGGACAATGCCGCAAACCATAATGAAAACAATCTTTTTAATATCCAAATTTTTTGTAATCAAAAAAAACATAGGTAGCATTATGAGAGCTGTAATATGAAAAGAGGAGGCCAGAAACACCACTATGCAGTATTTGATGAACTTCCGCTCATAAATCAGCCTGTGTCCTGCAAAGAGGACGGCTGCCGCCAGATACTGACGCACACCGTTGAAGCAACCGCTCCAGCATGAGGTGAAAATATAAAGCATAACAACAAAGAAAAAGTCATCCGTATGCTTTGATAAGGTAAATACAAAGAGAAAAACTGTGAGGGCTGCTGTTGTAAATGTAAAGTAAGCACCGTCCTCAGTGAAGCAGCTCAGTATTTTTGCAATAATCGATATGCCCGGCTCATCCCAGTTGCTAAGCCTGTCCTGAAATTCACTGATGTATTGGGGATATCCCCAGTAATATCCGCCAAAGTCCGTGCCTACATAATATCTAAGTCCGGCAACACTCGCAAGAATTGCAATACAGATAAATACAAACAGATAGTAGGATGTAAGATTTCCTGTTCCGGACTTACCTGTGACCGGATTCTTAGCAAAAGCATAGTTATACTGTCTGTTTGCAATGAAAGCAAACAGACCTACTGCAATAGTAGTAAGTATCATAACCTGCATGGTGATTGTCCTCGTTTCTGTTGAAAATAAAATTTTGTTAGTTGTATTTAGCTGTATTTATCGGCATGTTATCTGTAACAGCTTATAACCTGATAAAAGCGTATAGTTTCGATTTGTGATGTTATATGATGTTGCGATAACTATCTTGATAATGATAATTAAAAGGGTAAGAATGAATTGATAGTAAAGATAACATTAAGAGCAAAAGCTCTGAAGCGTGTTTCCTTCAGGTTTACAACTCTTATATTCATATCGTACAGTTCTTTGTTCAGATACTTCTTCATATCAAGGTGATGCTGGTCAGAGATTCGCTTGTCAAGAGGAACTCTAAACAGAAGGTCAAGGAACCGACGGCTGTTGTATGCGATGGTAATGTCAAAGCAGAACTTCATTTCGCTTATATTCATACCGCCCCAGCTTCCCCATGTAACTTCGTTATAGTGGATATCTGCCGGTGGATAGCAGGAGGGGATAGATTTATATTCAAATTTTTCAATATATTCCGCAAAAAGCTTGTCTATCTTATGTGCGAGTGAACGATTGGTAATGAAAATTTTATAGAGGTTTCTGAACAGTTTAGGTGAAAGCTCCGGCATTGTTTTTCTGCCATAGTGTTTGTACCAATAGCCTCTGATGGTTTCCGAAGTCCATGATTTTACTTCTACATCGCAATTACAGTTCCTATGCAGATGAATTCTCTTTCTGAGCTCGTTTCCTTTTCCTTCTGCTACATATCCGTTGTTGTGATTGAGTATAGCAACTATTGCGTCATAGTCCTCAATGTCCTCGTTGTTATCCGGAATATTGTATATGTTGTGTTTTATATTGAAGGCTTCTGATATTTTAGCGGCTGCCTCTGTGTCAGGAACTTCTTTTTCAGCAGAAACATAACTGAAAGTTTCAAAGCAGTCGTAGTTGCCGTTAGCGGCAGCGAAGGTAGTATTGCTGTCAATACCACCGGTGAGAGAAATCCAAGGGTTGTTCCACTTTTTAGTAATGAGAGTCATATTGTTTTTGAGTATATCAGCAGCAGATTCGATTACCTTTTGATAATCTTCGTCTGTTGTAGCCGTTGATATAGGCTTGTTAAACCAGAAACGATAATGAGAGATTCCCTCGTTGTATTTGTACATAATACTGGGGACGATTCGTTTAACATTGCTGAAAGGAGTCATATCACAGGGAAGATAAGGACCCATAACTCTGCCATACCATTTGTAGGAGATAAGTTCCTTAACAAAATCGTCCATTTGAAGATTGCATAAATCTCCGATTAATTGGGGGTGAGATGAAACATACAGCGTGTTGTCAATATCCGCATAGCAGGCAGATTGCATACCTGAGGCATCTACATGAAATTCAATTTCATTACCTTTAGCAACGCCTGCCACGAAAATGCCTGTGAGCTCATTAAGGCAGGAAATATAGCTGTCTGTACCATAGCTTTGTGCAATGCGTCTGAGGATTGCTTGTTCCTCATGCTCCATTGTGAAGGGATTATAGGCGTGACCCATAATAAAGAACACGGTTCCGTTATCCTCATAGATATGCATACCTGTCAGATTGTGAGCCATATACCAGTAGTTTCCGTGCTTTTCCTTTTTCCAGTTTCCGTAGAAGGGGAACACATTCGTATCCGGTATATCTTTGCTTGTAATAAGAAAGCCGCGAATAAATAAGAATTTTTGAAGTTCTGTTCTGTTGTTTAACATTTTTGTAATCATACAGATCTCCCTATAATAATTAAATATAAACGCCTTGACAAGTTTATTTTAGGCGTGTTTGCTTTTGATTGCGTTGTTTGAATTATTGATTGATTCCCAGATGTCCGAGTAAATCCTTGTTTACCTTGTGGACATCGAATTTTTCTTTACAGAAATTGTAGCTTTCTTCGCCAAATTTCTGAATAAGGTCCGGGTTTTCTATGAGCCTGCACATAGCCTCTGCCAGTGCCTGACTGTTGCCTGTAGGAACAGAGAAGCCTGTTTTTCCGTCAATTACGGTTTCTCTGCAACCAGGGGCATCTGTTGTGATAACAGGTCTGCCCATTGCCATGGCTTCCATGCTTGTACGGGGGACACCCTCTCTGTACGAGGGAAGAACAAAAACGGAGCACTGCTTGTAGAACAAGCGTACATCCGGGTGCTCGGGATAATACTCAACAGCACCGCTGTCAACATATTTTTGTATTTCGTCTTTTTTGAGAGAATCCTGCATGGTTTCATCAATTTCTCCCAGAAGCATCATTCTGACCTGAGGATACTGCTTGTGCACTATCTGCGTTGCTTCAAGGTAAACCCTGACGCCTTTGCTTATGAGAGCACGGCTGAGCATAAAGAACACAGGGTCTTGGGGCAGAGGCTCCCTTGCAAAGTGCTGCAGGTTTACGCCTGCACCGTTTACAAGACAGCACTTGTCCTTTTTTAGAAGTTTCATTGCAGTTAAATCCTTCAAATCGTCAGGATTTATAAACACTACTTTTTTAGCACAGCCAAAGCCTATGCGGTAAAGTGTCTTGACAATAGGACGGAGAATCCTTGCTTTCCTGGTATTTGCAGTAAAAACATATCCCAGACCCTCTACCATAGAATAGCGGTTTTTGACCTTTGCAAGCTTAGCCGCTATAGCTCCGTAAACCACAGGCTTTATGGTATAACCGAAGGTGATATCAGGCTTTTCTTCTTTGAAAAGCCTCCTTAGGGCAAGGATGTACTTCAGGTCGGACTTAGCACTGACACCTGTCTTTTCCATAGGAATTTTAACAAAGCGTGCACCCAGTGCCTCGATTTTGTCAACATCGATATTGTTGGGACCTGTGACAACTACCTCCCAGCCTAAGGCTACGATTTCTTTAATCAGGTCGCCGCGGAAGTTATATGCGGTTCGGTTTTTGGGAGAGATAAAAATGATTTTCATAAATACACAGCCTTTGGTTATTTTGAGGTATCGGCGTTTTCGATGAGGGTATCCATAAGCTTATCTATGGGGTAGCCGACGGCACTCATCATCATAGGATACATACTGATTTGTGTGAAGCCCGGCAGAGTGTTGATTTCGTTGAAAATAACACGGTCTGTGCCCTTCTCAAGGAAGAAGTCTACTCTGGAGAGTCCGTTGCAGCCTAATATCTTGAAGATAGCCTCTGCGTATTCTCTGATGGTTTCGTTGGTGCCTTGGGGCAGGTCAGGAGTGAGGACGGTCTTTGAGTCAGCATTGTTGTACTTTGCATCAAAGCTGTAGAACACATCTCCTGCCACAGCCTCGCCTGCATTGGAGCAAGTAATTTTTCCTTTGTTTTCGAGCACTGCACACTCAAGCTCACGGCCGTTGATTGCTTCTTCGATAAGTACCTTTGAATCGTGGGTGAGTGCAAGCTCTACTGCACTGACAAGACCTTCTCTGTTATCTGCTCTGGACACACCCTGAGATGAGCCTGACTTGCAGGGCTTTACAAACATGGGATATCCCAGTTTGTTTTCTGCTTCTTCTATGTAACTGTCATCGTCGCTTTTTCGGACAAGAACATAATCTGCCTGAGGAATATTGCCAAGGCTTTCCACAATAATCTTGGTATATGCTTTGTCCATTGATACGCCGGAGGCAACAACTCCGCAGCCAACATAGGGAATTCCGCAAAGCTCAAAGAGTCCCTGAATTGTGCCGTCCTCGCCGTTTTTGCCGTGGAGGACAGGGATGATAACATCAATGGGGATAAGGGTGAGTTCCGAATTAAGAAGCAGCAATCCCTTGTTTGAAGTATTGGGGGAGAGTACGCAGGAGGTGTTTGATTCCTCCTGTGTCCACATTCCTGTAGGGATAAGAGCGGTGTCACCTGTGTAGTAAACCCAGTCACCGTTTTTCTTGATGCCTACATAGTGCTTTTCGTATTTATCCTCAGAGATGTTATTTACAAAGCTCATTACCGATTTGCAGGAAACCTCGTGCTCGGTGGAGTTACCGCCAAAGATGATAAGAATACTTTTTTTGCTCATAAATAACCTTCCTGTATATGTTTATTGAGTTGTTTTGCCAAAGTCAAATTCCGCAAGATTGCGGCATATAAGACTGAACAGCCTGCTTGTGTTGCCGTCGGACACAAAGCTGTTATGTGGTGTGATGATAACCCTGGGGTTTGACCATAAGGGGCTTGCCTGGGACAGAGGCTCCTCCTCAAACACATCAAGTGCCACTCCAAGGAACTTACCCTCAGCAAGTATATCAGAGAGGGATTCCTCGTCAATGATAGGCCCGCGGGAGACATTCACAAGTACGCTGTCGTCTTTCATAAGTGAGAGGGTCTCTTTGTCAAAGAGTCCCTTTGTTTTTTCTGTGAGGGGCAGTGTGAGCACCACCACATCTGCTGTGGGCAGTATATCAGAGAGCTCCTCCATAGGGTGGAACTCGTCAATATATTCACAGCCCTTGTCGTATATATCTGCCGCCAGTATCTTTGCACCAAAGGCGTGAAGCCGTTTTGCACACTCAGTGCCCACGGAGCCTGCTCCTACAATGAGGATTCGTTTGTCTGTCAGCTCCAGAAGGTCTCTGTGCTTCTGCCAGATTTTCTTCTTCTGTTGAGCATAAAACTGAGCGGAGCTTTTGTATATTTCAAGAATTTTCAGCACGACCCATTCAGCCATAGGGGCACTGTATACTCCTCTTGCGTTGAAAAGTGCAATGCCCTTTGAGGCAAAGTATCCCACGGGTACACGGTCAAAGCCTACGCTTGTCAGCTGGACAGCCTTTAAGTTTGTGAACTCCTCGGGAGGATTGTGCAGGAACAGATTGTTGCATACTACAGCATCGAACTGAGAGCAGTCAATATCCAGCTTCTCCAGCTCATTCTGTACGAAGGTTATCTCAAAGCCTTTTGCCTTGAGAATATGGAGCTGTTCCTCTGTGTACTTTGCGGCACCGGTCAGAAGTAGTTTCATAGTCTTGCCTTCCTGTTGTGTGTGATGTTGATAGTTTATTTTACGGGTAAAGTGGTGTAAGTATGCAGCTTTATCGTGCAGATGTATCTGCGAAGGCATTGTCATGAGCATCAGCGGCTGATTTTTCCTGCTGAGCTTGTGCTGCGGTTTCCTTGGTGTTTTCGTTATCAGCGTTTGTGAACACCTTAAATATTGATATGAAGAAAATCTTCATATCCAGAAGGAAGGATACATTCTCAGTGTACCAGACATTGAGTTCTATCCTTCTGTTCCATTCTACATCTTTTCTGCCGTTTATCTGAGCCCAGCCTGTAACGCCGGGACGAACAGAGAACATACGGAACTGCTCAGCGGTGTATTTGTCCACTGTCCAGGGATGATATGTAAGGGGAGGTCTGGGACCTATAAGGCTCATATCACCCTTGAGGATATTTACAAGCTGAGGCAGCTCGTCGATGCTGGTGGCACGGATGAACCTGCCGACTTTTGTAACTCGTGCGTCAGACTTGCCTGAGTATACGCCTGAGCCTGTATGCTCAGCACCTACGCACATACTGCGGAACTTGTAGATTTTGAACACCTTGCCGTTTTTGCCTAATCTTTCCTGCTTGAAAATAACAGGACCTTTGGATTCAATTTTGATGGCAATGGCGGTAATAAGCATTACAGGCGAAAGGATGATAAGAGCCAACAGAGATATTATTATGTCTGATGCTCGCTTGATAAATGAGTACATTTTATCTCTCCTTAATATACACTTGCTCCGACTTGCGGACGCACTGACACATTATTAACCTATTATAACAAAATGATTATATCATAAATACAAGAAAAATCAATTATATTTGTATAAAAAGTAATAATTACACATATAATCCCGTGACAAAACCCGCGAGTCCAAGAGTCCGGATAAAATAATAAGGGGTTTATGCAAAATATGCACAAAGTTAGTGCAGGAATTGTTGACTTTTGGGTAACTTTGTATTATAATTTCAATGAGTTATTGTGAAATGGTGCGTGCTTTTTCAGATAACTTGTATGCAATAAATGTTGTTCAAAGTGGAGCGGATTATGAGGGATTTCAATGCTAAAAAAATAATACTTATGATTGCAGATGCTCTGATGATTTTTGCGATTGGTTTCTTCTCAAACCTTCTGCTTATGTGGATTGACATCGGTAGGGATGTGGTCGGGCTTGGAAGCTTTCATATCGACTGGTCCACACTGACACTGGTGCTTGCAATTCAAGTTCTGTTCTGCTTTTTTACCCTGTATGTTTCCGGGGCGTATGCCTTCTTCTGGAGGCTTCTGGGCAGGCACGAGTATTTACGCTGTGTGCTGGGAGCAGCTGCAGGCTTTGGGCTTTCCGGGGCACTTATGAATTTCTTTGATGTGTTCAAATCTGGAGTACCGCTTCTGCTTCTGGGAGTGCAGTTTGTGCTGTCTCTGTGTGCAATGCTGGGATTCCGATGGTTTGCAAAGCGTACCGTGGTGAACCTTACCGAGGCAGGCCGTGCAGAGAACTACGAGCGTACCCTCATTGTTGGTGCAGGCCGTGCGGCTATGATGATTCTCACCGATATCGAAAACGCAAAGAAAGACCCCAACAACCCCTCCCGTAATATCCTGCCTGTGGGACTTGTGGATGATGACAGAAGCAAGCTTGGCAGTAAGATTATGGGTGTGCCCGTGCTTGGAAGCTGTGCGGATATTCCGGAGCTTTGCAAGAAAAGCGGCATATCACTTATTGTTTTTGCAATTCCCTCCTGTACAGAGGATGACCGTCAGCGGATTTTAGCACTTTGCTCACAGACTCAGTGTAAGATTAAAATGGTACCCTATCTGAGTCAGCTGCTCTTCGATGACAGCCACCCTCAGCTTCTCAATCAGGTTAAGGATATCCGTATTGAGGACCTTCTGGGCAGAGAGCCCATCACCTTTGACAAGGAGCAGACCAAGGCGTTTGTTGAGGGCAAGGTGATTATGGTCACAGGCGGAGGCGGCTCCATAGGCAGTGAGCTGGTACGCCAGATTGCAAACTACAATCCCAAAAAGATAATTATAGTTGATATTTACGAAAACAACGCATACGATATACAGCAGGAGCTTATGCTTGAGCACGGCGACGAGGTGGATGTAGTCACCCTCATTGCCTCTGTCCGTGACTTTGAAAAGATGGATAAAATCTTTGCTCATTATCGCCCACAGGTGGTGTTCCACGCGGCGGCACACAAGCATGTTCCTTTGATGGAAACAAGCCCGGAGGAGGCTGTCAAAAACAACATCTTCGGTACCTTCAATATTGCCACACTGGCTGAGAAGTACTTAGTGGATAAGTTCATTATGATTTCTACCGACAAGGCGGTTAATCCCACAAATGTTATGGGTGCTACCAAGCGAGCTTGTGAGATGATAGTTCAGTACAAGGCTCAGCATGCAGACAAGACTGACTTTGTCACAACCAGATTCGGTAATGTTCTGGGCTCTAACGGCTCGGTTATTCCCTTGTTCAGACGCCAGATTGAAAACGGCAAGCCCGTCACTGTGACACATCCTGACATCATCAGGTACTTTATGACCATTCCCGAGGCAGTGTCACTGGTGCTTCAGGCAGGTGCTATGGCACAGGGCGGCGAGATTTTCGTTCTGGATATGGGCGAGCCTGTGAAGATTACAACTCTTGCAGAGAACTTAATCCGAATGTACGGCAAGGTGCCCTACAGGGATGTGGAGATTAAGTTCACGGGACTGCGGCCCGGCGAGAAGCTGTTTGAGGAGCTTCTGATGAACGAGGAGGGACTCAAGTCCACAGCAAACAAAAAGATTTTCATTGGTAATCAGATTACCATTGACGAGAGCGACTTGCTTGAGAAGCTGTCAAGACTAAAGAAGTTTGCCGACGATAACGACAGCGACAAGGTAGTTGAGATGCTCAGCGAGATTGTTCCCACCTTTAACCACAAGACCAACAGGTAAAACTGTAGGATTTTTGTAAGCTTACGATATTTACTGCGTTCTGCTTTATTTGCAGACGCTTTGACCTATAAACTATTTAAGGAGCATTTTTATGTGCGGAATTGTCGGATATGTAGGACCTAAGGATTGCAGCGAGGTGCTGGTTGATGCACTGAGAAAGCTTGAATACCGCGGATATGACTCTGCAGGTATCGCAGTTTTTGAGGACGGAAAAATTAAAGTAGCAAAAGAAAAAGGCAGACTTGATGACCTGCAGGCTAAGATGAACGCCGAGGGCGTACCTGCAGGCAACGCAGGTATCGGTCACACCCGTTGGGCTACTCATGGAATTCCCTCTGCAGTGAACTCCCATCCCCATAAAGGCGGAGAGAAGGTTACACTGGTACATAACGGAATTATCGAGAACTACAAAGAGCTCAAGGAGTATCTTATCTCTCAGGGCAGAGTCTTTGTAAGCGAGACCGACACCGAGGTTGTGGCTCAGCTTCTGGACTTTAACTACGAGGGCGACCCCATAAAGGCAATCGCAAAGACACTTTCTCAGGTAGAGGGTTCCTTTGCACTGGGCATTCTCTTTGCAGACAGAGTAGGCGAGCTCTTTGCCGTAAGGCGTGAAAGTCCCCTCATTGTCGGTGTTAGTGAGGGTGAGAGCTTCATTGCATCCGATGTTCCTGCAATTATCAAGTATACAAATCAGTATTACCTTCTTGAGCACGACGAGATTGCACATCTTGACTTTTCAGGTGTCAGCTTCTGCGACCTTGAGGGTAATGCAATTGTTAAGGAGCTGAAGGTTGCAGATTGGAACCAGGAGGCTGCCGAGAAGGGCGGCTACGAGCACTTTATGCTCAAGGAGATTCACGAGCAGCCCACTGCTGTCAAGACCACAATTACTCCCAGAATTTCTGATGGACTTCCCTGCCTTGAGGAATGTTCAATTACAGTTGACAGCCTCCGAGACATAAATCAGATTTACATTGTTGCCTGCGGTACTGCTATGCACGCAGGAATGGTAGGCAAGTATGTTATAGAGAAAATGGCAAAGGTGCCCGTTATTGTGGATATTGCCTCTGAGTTCCGTTACCGTGATCCCCTTATCAAGGAGGGCGACCTGGTAATCATTATCTCCCAGTCTGGCGAGACAGCAGACAGCCTTGCCGCTATGAGACTTGCAAAGAGTATGGGTGCAAAGACCCTTGCTATTGTTAACGCAAAGGGCAGTTCCATTGCAAGAGAAGCAGATATGCTTATCTACACTCACGCAGGCCCCGAGATTGCAGTTGCATCCACCAAGGCATATATGGTGCAGATTGCTGTTATGTATCTGCTTGGCTTCAAGATGGCTCTCTCTAAGGGTCAGATTACTGAGGACGAGTGCCGCAGACTTACAGGGGTTCTCGCTTCTGTTCCCGTATATCTTGAGAAAACTATCGCTGATGTGGATGATGTCTGCAACGATATTGCAACACAGCTTCTTGAAGCAGAAAATCTGCTCTACATCGGCAGGGGTCTTGACTATGCACTGTCTATGGAAGGCTCACTGAAGCTTAAAGAGATTTCCTACATTCACTCTGAGGCATATGCCGCAGGTGAGCTGAAGCACGGCACAATCTCTCTTATTACAGACGGTATGCCTGTTATTGCTGTTGCTACTCAGAACTCACTCCTTGACAAGACAGTAAGCAATATCAAAGAGGTTAAGGCAAGAGGTGCAATGGTTATCGTTGTGTGTGACGAGGAGGCACAGATTGGTGCAGATGTGGCTGATTATATCATCCGCGTGCCCAAGATTGAGGAGAGCTTAATGCCGATGCTTGCGGCTGTTCCTCTGCAGCTTCTGGCTTACTACACATCTTATAAGCGTGGTAACGATGTAGATAAGCCCAGAAACCTTGCAAAATCTGTTACTGTTGAGTAATAATATAATACTCCGTCTGTGGTATTCGCAGGCGGAGTTTTGGCTTTTATCACGATGTAAACACTTTGTACACAGGTTGTTTACACTGCGGATTAATATTACAAGATTGTTTATTGACTTGTGAATTTGCAGGTAATAATATATCTGTAGGAGTATTTTATTCAAAACCGTAGGGGAGGTTGCCACGATGTTCCGTTCCTCTATGGTGAAACAAAGACAACAAGAAAGGCGGTGTGTACTGATGCAATTTTTTGCAGATATTGCAGTGGTGGGACTTCGTATCCTGCTTGCAATCTATGCTGTTTTTATAATTTACCAGTGCTTTGGCTCAATGCGTCGTCAGAAGCGTCAGGAATCCCCCCTTGTGATGCTATATAATAAAACCATCAGAGAAAAGATTCCTGTTATTTGTTGGGAGAATTCCATAGGCAGAAGTAAGGGCAGTGATATTGTTATCGAGGACCCCACAGTCTCCAGAAACCACTGTGTGTTACTCAGACGCCGTGAGGGCTGGTTTGTGTCTGATGTAGGCTCAAAGTCGGGTACTAAAGTTAACGGCAGACCCGTGCACTCAAGACACAGGGTGTCCCTTGACGATGAGATTCAGATTGGCTCTACAACACTGGCACTTCGCCGTGCAGACGAGTTTGACGGGGATATCCGCCATCACTGGTTTTTCTCCCGCGTATCCTCAAAGCCCAGTGTATCAGCACCCTTGCTTTTGATACTTGTCAATCTGTTCTACCTGTTTATGGCGGTGGAAATATGCATCACCTACGGAGAACTGCGACTGCCTGCCTTTGAGGTTTGCGGTGCTATGATTCTTTTCTCTTGGGTGCTGTATGCCTTTTCAAGGGGAGTGTTCCAACGCCTTAACTTTGAGCTGGAGACTCTGGCACTTTTCCTGACAGGCACAGGTGCAATGCTTTTGGTTGAGCAGGATATAATGGACGCGTGGATTCAGATAATTGCCGCAATGGTTGGAGCTACAGGTTATATGCTTATGCTCTTGTTTATTGCAAACCCTGACCGCATAGTCAAGTGGCGAATGGCGGTTATGATAGTCGCCCTTGGATTCTTGGCTGTCAACCTTGCCTTCGGTAGGATGGAGTTTGGTGCCGCCAACAGAATTTACATCGGCGGAGTGTCAATTCAGCCCTCCGAGATTGTGAAGATTGCTTATATCTTCGTAGGTGCATCGGCACTTGACCATTTGCAGACAAGGCGTAATCTGATAGAGTTCATTGCATTTTCTGCACTTTGTGTAGGTGCACTGGCACTGATGGGTGACTTCGGTACAGCCCTTATATTCTTTGTCACCTTCCTTGTTATTTCTATCATCCGCTCAGGAGATTATAAGACAGTTATGCTGGCAGTGGCAGGTGCCGCCTTTGCGGTTGTGCTCATACTCCAGTTCAAGCCCTATATTGCCGAGCGTTTTGCAATTTGGGGACACGCTCTGGAGGACCCCTATGACGCAGGCTATCAGCAGTCGGGAGTGCTTACCTATATTTCTTCGGGAGGACTTTTCGGCACAGGTGTGGGCAACGGAATCCTCCGTTACTACGGTGCGTCGGAGACCGACCTTGTGTTTGGCATTGTGTCTGAGGAGATGGGACTTATTATAGCTTTAGCGATTGCCTTTGTAATCTTCGGACTTGTTGTCTATTCCCGTGCAATTTCAACCCGAAGCCGCAGTACCTTCTACTCGATTTCTGCCTGCTGTGCCGCCTCTATGATGCTTACGCAGACAGCACTTAATATCTTTGGCTGTACGGATATACTGCCGCTTACAGGAGTAACCCTGCCCTTCATCAGTGCAGGCGGCTCAAGTATGCTGTCCTGTTGGGGAATGCTCGCTTTTATCAAGGCGGCAGACGAGCGGACATACTCCAAGTCAAAGCTTACAGGCAACGCCTGATTATTCGGAAAAGGAATTATTATGAAAAGAACTATGTCACGAAGCATAATATCACTGATACTGGCTCTCAGCTTTTTGCTTGGGCTTGGATTTCTATGCTTCCGATACATTACAGAGAACAGCCTGTGGGCAAGTCAGACCTATAACCAGTACCTGTCATCAGGTAAGGGACTGACCTCTGCAGGCACAATATATGACCGCAACAAGGTGGCTCTTGCGTACTCTCAGGACGGACAGAGATTGTACAGTGACAGCTATAATATGCGTCTGGGTACACTCCACGCAGTGGGGGACGGCTCCTATAACATTGCAACAGCAGTGCAGACAAGGTACAGAGCACAGCTTGTAGGGCATAGTGCCGTCTTCGGCTACGGCTTGCCTGAAAGCCTCAAGTCTACAGGTAATATGAAGCTTACCTTGGACGCTGAGGTGTGTGCAAAGGTGTACGAAGCCTTCGGCGGCTACAAGGGCGCCTGCTTTGTGTATAACTACAAAACAGGTGAGGTGCTGTGTATGGTCAGCACCCCTGCATACGACCCTCAGAATGTACCCGATACCATCCCCGAGGGTGCATACCTTAACAATGCAATCTCCAGTACCTACTCACCCGGCTCAATTTATAAGATAATCACAACTGTGGCACTGCTTGAAAGTGACGCAGATGCTGAGAATATGACCTTCACCTGCGAGGGTAAAAAGGAATTTGACGGAGACGATGTAACCTGTCTTGAGAATCACGGCACAATGAATCTGTCACAAGCCTTTGCATGGTCCTGCAACATTGCTTTTGCGGATGCCGCCACACAGGTGGGTGCAGATAAGATGCAGAGCGTGTCAGAAAAGCTCGGCATTACCAAAAGCTACAATGTCAGCGGAATCAAAACAGCACAGGGTCACTTTGATGTAGAGGACGCAAACGGCAATCAGCTTGCCTGGTCAGGTGTAGGACAGTACACAGATATGGTGAATCCTGCCCAGATGGCAATCCTCTGCGGAGCAATCGCCAACGGCGGAGACGCAAAGCTCCCCACCTATATCGACGGAGTCTACTCAGGAGGCACAGGCAGACTTATGAGTGCCGATACAGCTTCCCGTATGCAGGACATTATGCGGTATACCATCACCGACCATTACGGTGACACTATGTTCGGCGGATTGACAGTCGGTGCCAAAACAGGTACCGCCGAGGTAGGCGAGGGCAAAGAGCCCAACGCCTGGATGGTAGGTTACAGCACCGACGAGGATTATCCCCTTGCCTTTGCAGTTGTAGTAGAAGAAGGCGGTTACGGCTTCTACACCGCAGGCCCCATTGCACGCACAGCTATGATAGAAAGTGCAAAGTCCTTAGGCTTTGAGGGGTAATATAATTCCATATAAAAATTAAACGCACGGTTTGTTGCCGTGCGTTTTTTGCTGTCTTTTTTTAGTCGCGGAAGTCGAAAAGCTCCTTCGGAGTTACCTCTAAAACCTCGCATAGCTTAAATACTACATCAAAGGATACTCCCACATTTCCAAGCTCAATGGCGCTGATATGACTGCGGTCGATTTCCACAAGCTCTGCAAGCTGAAGCTGAGTAAGCCGCTTTCTTTTTCTGTAATATACTACATTGAGTCCGAATTTTTCATATAGTCCTTTGTACTGTGGCTTCATAATCTCACCTCATATTAATTGTACAGTGAACATCACACTACAAAAACCTTGTGACAATAGCATAATGTGGTTGACACAAGTCATTTTGCGGTATATAATGAAGAAAAATTCAAAAAGGGGTTTTTCTTATGAAAGCAATTGTCTGTGAAATGTGCTCAAGCCACGATATCGTGAAAAAAGACGGGATGTATATCTGCGAAAGCTGTGGTACCAAGTACACCACAGAAGAAGCAAAGAAGATGATGGTGGATATCTCAGGAAGCACAGTTAAAATTGATACCTCAGACAAGCTCAAAAATATGTATGAGGTAGCACGCAGAGCCAAGGATGACAACAACTCTGAAACAGCCGCAAAGTATTATGATATGATTTTGATGGAAGACCCCTCAAGTTGGGAGGCTACTTTCTACAGTTCATATTTTTCTGCTATGCAGACAAAGATTATTAACATCGCTTCTGCTGCATATAAGGTGAAGAATTCTTCGGTTACAGCAATTCAGATGATAAAGGATAATGTAGCTGACGAGTCAGAGCAGGACGAGGCAGTGTCACAACTTGTGGCAAGTATTGTTATAATCGGAACAATGCTTCATAGTTCAGCGCTGAAAACCTACAAGGGTACTACCTTTAACGATGCAAGTTATGAGCAGAAGCACCAACAGGAGTATATTGACAGAGCGGTGGCAGTTAAGGATATGCTTTATGCCACAGGTGACCAGATAGAAAAACTCTTCACAAGTGAAAAGGCTCTGAAACTTGCGGCTTTGTGCTGGGAGCAGGGAGTAGATGTAAACAGAGCCTACATATATTGCCTTAATCAGGAAAGTAAGGAATACAATAACAAAATAATTAATACATATGTTGATAAAGCCTGTAAGTATGATGATGCATATGCACAGAAAACTGCGGTGAAAATCAGAAAGGCCCGTATTGCAGAGATTGACAGGGAATTGGGAAAAATAAAAGTAAATTACAATCCCGGTGTACTTGGATTTACTATTGTCTTTGCAGTGGCTTATATTATTTGCTCTATTGTTGCCGGTGTTACTGATGAATATGCACTGTTTTGGATTATACTCAAATGGATATGCGGACCAGTGGCTGTTTTGTCTTTCTGCTTTATTTTCAGGAGCAAATCAAGTCAGGAGGAGCAGAAAAAGAAAATAGAAGAGCTCCAAAAGGAAAAAGAAGAACTGGAAAAACAAATCAATAAATAAAATATAAACATAGTATTTACACCCAAGTGTTGTCAAATAACACTTGGGTGTTTATTTGAGCCCTCCTCCTTGAGGAGTTTCCCTCGGTGATGGAGCCTCTCGGGCAATTCGTGAATTGCCCTTACAATGTAGCATTGTAGGGGTCGGCGCCCACGACGACCCGCAAAAGCCTTCCCCTTGAGGGGAAGCCTTTATAAGCCTCCCTCGGTGAGGGAGCCTTTCGGGCGATTCTTGAATCGCCCCTACAATACATTGCAACGAATGCATTTATTTCCTGTTTGTAAATTTTGGGGTGTAAACAGAGGCTTTTTCAAAATTCCCTTTCTTTTTTTCTTCTGGTGTGGTATGATAGACTAAATAAATACGATTACAATGGGATAATATGTATATCCGTTTATTTATAATCAACCGAAAGGAAGAATAGATTAATGGCTAATTTTCTTAAAGCTCTTTTTGGCAGTTACAGCAAAAGAGAAATAAAGCGTGTACAGCCTCTGTGCGATAAGACTCTTGCACTGGAAGATAAGTACAGCGCAATGACAGACAAAGAGCTGAAGGCTCAGACTACAGTTCTCAAAGAAAGACTGGCAAAAGGCGAGTCCACAGATGATATCCTGCCCGATGCATTTGCAGTATGCCGTGAGGCTTCATGGCGAGTACTGGGTATGAAGCACTTCCCTGTGCAGATTCTGGGCGGTATTATACTCCATCAGGGCAGAATTGCCGAGATGAAAACAGGTGAGGGTAAAACTCTGGTGGCAACTCTCCCTGCATACCTTAACGCTCTCACAGGCGAGGGTGTGCACATTGTTACCGTCAATGACTACCTTGCTCGCCGTGACTCAGAGTGGATGGGCAAGCTGTACCGTTTCTTAGGTCTTACAGTAGGTCTTATCGTTCACGATATTACTCCCGATATGCGACAGGCTGCTTACAATGCAGACATTACATACGGCACAAACAACGAGTTCGGCTTTGACTATCTCCGTGATAATATGGCTGTTTACAAGGAGCAGCGTGTTCAGCGCGGTCATGCCTTTGCTGTTGTGGATGAGGTAGACTCTATCCTCATTGACGAGGCAAGAACACCTCTGATTATTTCAGGTAAGGGCGATAAGTCCACCGATATGTATCAGCGTGCAGAGGCATTTGCCTGCAGGCTCAAGAAGTATGTGTTCACCGAGGTGAACAACAAAGAGGATATGGAGGCTTTCTTTGAAGAAAACGGCATCGACTACATCGTTGACGAAAAAGCAAAGTCTGCAACTCTCACTCAGGTAGGTGTCAAGAAGGCGGAGGCTCACTTCGGTGTTGAAAACCTCACCGACCCCGACAACCTGACACTTCAGCATCATATCAACCTTGCAATCCGTGCTCACGGCATTATGCACCTTGATATTGACTATGTAAACAAGGACGGCGAAATCATCATTGTTGATGAGTTCACAGGCCGTCTTATGTACGGCAGACGCTTCAACGAAGGTCTGCACCAGGCTATTGAGGCAAAAGAGGGTGTTGAGATTCAGAACGAGAACAAGACCCTTGCCACAATCACATTCCAGAACTACTTCCGTCTTTACAAGAAGCTCTCAGGTATGACAGGTACTGCTATGACCGAGGAGCAGGAGTTCAGAGAGATTTACAAGCTGGATGTTGTGGAGATTCCCACAAACCGTCCTCTTGCCCGTCAGGATATGAACGACTGCTTCTATGCTACACAAAAGGCGAAGTACGAGGCAGTTATCGATACAATCGTAAGATGTCACGAAAAAGGTCAGCCCGTACTGGTTGGTACAATTTCTATTGAAAAATCAGAGCTTCTGTCAAAGATGCTTTCCCGCCGCGGTGTTGCTCACAATGTGCTCAATGCAAAACAGCACGAAAAAGAGGCAGAGATTGTTGCTCAGGCAGGTAAGCTGGGCGCAGTTACCATTGCAACCAATATGGCAGGCCGAGGCACTGATATTATCCTTGGCGGTAACGCTGAGTTTATGGCAACCTCCAAGATGCGTAAGCAGGGCTTCACAGATGAGCTCATTGCTGAGGCAACAGGCTTTGCAGAGACAGACAACGAGGAGATTATAGAGGCAAGACGGGTATTCTCAGAGCTTCACACACAGTTCAAGGATGAGCTCAGAGAAGAAGCTGAGAAAGTAAGAGCGGCAGGCGGTCTTTTCATTATCGGTACAGAGCGTCATGAGTCACGCCGTATTGATAATCAGCTGAGAGGCCGTGCAGGCCGTCAGGGTGACCCGGGACAGAGCCAGTTCTTCCTGTCTGCAGAGGACGACCTGATGCGTATCTTCGGCGGTGACCGTATGAAGATGCTTATGGACAGATTCGCAGGTGACGAGTCAGTTGCTATTGATATCAAGCTGTTCTCCAATGTTATCGAGAATGCACAGCAGAAGGTGGAGCAGAGCCACTTCGGCGCAAGAAAGAATGTGCTCCAGTTTGACGATGTTATGAACCGTCAGCGTGAGATTATCTACAAACAGCGTAATCAGGTGCTTGACGGCGAGGATATCCACGAAACCATAATGACAATGATTGAGCAGACCATCAGTGCAAATGTTGAGATGTACTTAAGCGGTACTCCCGATAACTGGAACCTCATAAGCCTCAGGGAGTACTACAACGGATGGCTTGCAGATGATGATAAATGTCCTCTTGTGTTTGAGGATGAGGAGCTTGCAGAGCTTACTGCATCTGATGTTACAGAGATACTTCTCAGCCGTGCACAGGAGCTGTACGCAGAGTTTGAGGCTCTTATCACCAAGGAAACAATGCGTGAGGTTGAGCGTGTGTGCCTGCTTCGTGCAGTTGATACCCACTGGATGGAGCATATTGACGATATGGATGAGCTCAAGCAGGGCATCCGTATGCGTGCCTATGCACAGCACGACCCTGTAGTTGAGTATACTCACGAGGGCTTTGAGATGTTCGACCAGATGATTGACACCA
Organism: Ruminococcus sp.; assembly: GCA_017473775.1. Lineage (GTDB taxonomy): Bacteria > Bacillota > Clostridia > Oscillospirales > Acutalibacteraceae > Ruminococcoides. Next base: position 29,813 of record JAFUJH010000013.1, on the reverse strand, counting down.
TCCGTCAGGATACCGTCAAGCTGGTGTTCACAATGCCTCTGAGCGTGCACGCAATCAAACGCCGTCAGGAGGAAGAAGAAAACCGCCGCCGCGAGGCAGAGAAAGCCGCCGCCGCAAGACACGAGGTAATCATCTGCGGCAACACCGAGCCTGCAAAGGTTAATCCCGTGAGCTTTGCAATCAAGCGTGAGCAGGTAGCAAAGCCCGTGGAGTTTGCAGGTGACGGCACAATGAGCACCAACAAAACCGTCAAGAAGGGTAAGAAGGTCGGCAGAAACGACCCCTGCCCCTGCGGATCAGGCAAAAAGTACAAAAAATGCTGTGGAATGAATGAGTAATAAAGCCTCCCTCTATGAGGGAGGTGGCATTGGCTGAAAGCCAATGACGAAGGGAGTCAAAGGAAAGGTTTGATTCAACTCCCTCAGTCTAGCTTTGCTCGACAGCTCCCTCGGGGAGGGAGCCTCAATAAGCCATCCATACACAAGGAAGGCTTGCTAATATCTGATGGGTATTGTATATCATAAAAAAGGACTGAGTGTGTAAAAATACTCAGTCCTCTTTATCTTTTTTATACTTTATATATTTAATGTAATTTTCTATTTCAGAAAAATCTTCTTCGCTGAAATCGTGAGGTAAGCATAAAACCCTCTGCTCCCTGTTATAGGACACAGGCTCGTCTGTAAGCCCCAGAAGGTAGTCCACAGAAACATCAAAGAGCTTTGCAATAATTACCTTTGATTTATCGTCGGGGTCAGAGCGGTTGCACTCGTAGGAAGAAACTGTGTAGTGAGAAACCCCCAATATTTTAGCCAGTTCCTCCTGTGACATACCGTGGTCTTTCCTCAGCTCCTGAAGTCTTTCGCCTATCATAAAATCACATCCTGTCTGTATTTCTGATATTCTTATTTTCATTATAGAAATTTTGCGAATAATAACATAAAAATATGCAAAATCTTAGAATTTTTATTGACAAGTGTGAAAAATCGCAGTATTATATAATTAAATTATGCATTTTTTGCAATAAGGAGAGGTTAGTATGTTTGAAAATGTAGGCAGAAAAATCCAAGTCGTATCAGTGGTAGTCTTTGTGATTATGCTGATTGCATCCCTTGCAGGTGCAATAGTGCTGTGGGCAACATTGCCCAGATGGCTTGACGGTAAGTTCTGGATTGGACTTGGCACACTTGTAGGCGGTGGGGTTATGGCTGTATTTTCAAGCCTTATGCTTCAGGGATACGGAATAATCGTTGACGCAAACGAAAACAAAGCTGAGAAACCACAGACAAAGAAAGCAACTGCCACAGTATCAAAAAGCGGTTTGCCTGAGTATAACGGCGGATTCTTCAAAGATGCAGAAAAGAAGAAGGAAGAAGAAAGAAAGCCTGCAGGCAGTCCTGCACAGGGTGAGTGGAAATGCACAAAGTGCGGAAGAATTAATCAGGACTATGTTGGCACCTGCGGATGCGGACAGAGAAAGCCCTGAAAATTGAATACATAGTAATGTTACAGGAGTGAGTTATTCTCGCTCCTGTTTTTATTTGCAGAGGCGGTATCGTAGAGACTTTTCCTCAAGGAGAAGCCTTTTAAGCCTCCCTCTATGAGGGAGGTGGCATTGGCGAAAGCCAATTACGAAGGGAGTCAAAGGAAAGGTTTGATTCAACTCCCTCAGTCTTTCGGCTTTGCCGAAATCCAGCTCCCTCTGTGAGAGAGCCCTGTGCGGTGGCATTGTACGGAGAGGAAACCTTACAAAAAATATTTTCTCTAAATAATTGTAATATTATTTTATATGTGGTAAAATTAATTATTAATATCTGTTATTATGGGTAAAATTTGAATTAAATCCGAAAGGACGGTTTTGAATATGACAGTTCGTACACGATACGCACCCAGTCCCACAGGCTTTATGCATGTTGGTAACCTGAGGACTGCTCTCTATGAGTACCTTATTGCAAAGAGCCAGGACGGCAAGTTTATCCTCCGTATTGAGGATACAGACCGAGAGCGTCTTGTGAAGGGTGCTGTGGATGTTATTTACAACACACTCAAGGTTGCAGGACTTAACCACGACGAAGGCCCCGATGTAGGCGGTGACTTCGGCCCCTATGTTCAGTCTGAGAGAAAGGGAATGTACCTTCCTTATGCTGAGCAACTTATAGCACAGGGTAAGGCATACCGTTGCTTTTGCACCAAGGAGCGATTGGAGAAGCTCTCTGAAGAATCTGTAGGCGGCGGTTATGACGGCCACTGCAGAGATTTGCCTCAGGAGGAGATTGACAGATTACTCGCTGAGGGTGTACCCTATGTTATCCGTCAGAAGATGCCCACTGAGGGTTCAACCACCTTCTCCGATGCAGTTTTCGGCGATATTACTGTTGAAAACTCCGAACTTACAGACCAGATTCTTATCAAGTCTGACGGCTATCCCACATATAACTTTGCTAATGTTATCGACGACCACACAATGGGTATCACCCATGTGGTAAGAGGCTGTGAGTATTTAAGCTCCACTCCTAAGTACAATCTTCTTTACGAAGCCTTCGGTTGGGAGATTCCCACCTATGTGCACCTGCCTCTGATTATGGGTAAGAACGAGGACGGCTCCGTGTCCAAGCTCTCTAAGCGTCACGGTGCAACAGGTTTTGAGGATTTGGTTAAGGACGGCTATCTGCCTGAGGCAATCATCAACTACATTGCACTTTTAGGCTGGTGCCCCAAGTCTAATCAGGAGATTTTCAGCCTTTCGGAGCTTGCACAGAACTTCCATGTGGACGAGATTTCAAAGTCTCCCTCTGTGTTTGACTACGATAAGCTTTCTTGGCTTAACGCAGAGTACCTGCGTGCTATGACAGCTGAGCAGTTTGCATCTGTTGCAGACCCTTATTTCAAGGAAGTTTTCGGTGATACTCCCTATGATGCAATGAAACTCACTGCAATTTTACAGCAGAGAACAGTAAAGCTTACAGATATTCCTGCGATGATTGATTTCTTCAAGGAGCTTCCCGAATACACCGCAGACCTGTTTGTAAATAAAAAGAGCAAGACTAACCTTGAGAACGCACCTGAGCTTCTGAAGGCTGTGTATGATGAGCTTTCTGCTCTTTCTGACTGGAACTGCGACAGCATCAAGGAGCTTCTCATATCTCTTGCAGAGAAGCTTGAGGTTAAGAACGGCACAGTTATGTGGCCTGCACGAATTGCAGTAGCAGGCAAGACCGTTACTCCCGGCGGAGCAGTGGAGATTCTGGATATTCTCGGCAAGGAAGAATCACTCAGAAGAATGGAAATCGGTCTTTCTAAATTAAACGCTTAATTTTTTAAGAGGTGAACATAAATGGCAGACGAGAAAATTACTGCAGAAATGAATGAAGAAAGCACAATGCCTTCAAACTTTATCCACGATTTTATTGATGAGGATATCGCTGAGGGCGGAAGATTCGAGGGTATGACAGTACACACACGATTCCCACCCGAGCCTAACGGCTACCTGCATATCGGTCACGCTAAGGCTATCTGCATTGACTTTGGTACAGCTCGCAAGTACGGCGGTGTGTGCAACCTTCGTATGGATGATACAAACCCCACCAAAGAAGATGTGGAGTATGTTGATGCTATTCAGGAGGATATCAAGTGGCTGGGCTTCGATTGGGATGACCGCTTCTACTATGCTTCTGATTATTTTGACGATATGTACCGCTTTGCTGTGGAGCTTATCGAGAAGGGACTTGCCTATGTGTGCGAGCTCAACGCTGAGCAGATGCGTGAGTACAGAGGCGACCTGACCACTCCTGCAAAGAGCCCCTACCGCGACAGACCTATTGAGGAGAGCCTCGACCTTTTTGAGCGTATGAGAAAAGGTGAGTTTGAGGAGGGCACAATGACTCTCCGTGCAAAGATTGACCTTGCAAGCGGTAATTTCAATATGCGTGACCCTGTTATTTACAGAATCAATAAACTTCCTCACCACAGAACAGGCAACAAGTGGGTTATCTATCCCATGTACGACTTTGCTCACCCCATCGAGGACGCAATGGAGCATATCACTCACAGCCTTTGTTCTCTGGAGTTTGAGGACCATAGACCTCTCTACGATTGGGTTATCAATAATGTGTCCGTTCCTGCCAAGCCCCGTCAGATTGAGTTTGCACGCCTTGGTATCAACAACACTGTTATGTCAAAGCGTAAGCTCAGAACTCTTGTTGATGACGGCTATGTAAGCGGATGGGACGACCCCCGTATGCCTACACTGTGCGGTCTCAGACGCAGAGGTTACACCCCTGCATCTATCCGCAATTTCACAGAGCGTAACGGCGTTTCCAAGGTTAACTCCGTAGTTGAGTACAGCTTCCTTGAGCATTGCCTCAGAGAGGATTTAAACGAAAAGGCTCAGAGAGTTATGGCGGTTATCAATCCCGTTAAACTTATTATCGAGAACTACCCTGAGGACCTCACAGAGACATTCGAGGTTGAGAACAACCCCAACCGTGAGGAAGACGGCAAGAGAACCATCACCTTCACCCGTGAGTGTTATATCGAGACAGAGGACTTTATGGAGGAGCCTATCAAGGGCTACCAGAGACTCTATCCCGGCAACGAGGTACGCCTCAAGTCTGCATACATCGTTAAGTGCACAGGCTGTAAGAAGGACGAAAATGGTAACGTGGTTGAAGTTTATGCAACCTACGACCCCGAAACAAAGGGCGGTAATACTCCTGACGGCAGAAAGGTAAGAGGTACTATCCACTGGGTAGACGCCGCAAACTGTGCTGAGGCTGAGGTTCGTCTTTACGATAACCTTTTCACAGTTCCCGACCCTGATGCAGGCGACAGAAACTTCCTTGATTTCCTCAACCCCGACTCCCTCAAGGTGCTTAACGGTTGTAAGGTGGAGCGTTCACTTGAGTCTGCACAGGTTGGTACAGGCTACCAGTTTATGCGACTTGGCTACTTCTGTGCAGATAAGGACTCAACTGCTGATAAACTTATCTTCAACCGCAGTGTATCCCTCAAGGACGGTTTCAAGAAGAAGTAATAAATATATCTTACACAGGAGTTTTTAGTATGAAAACTGCAGTTGTTACAGGTGCATCCCGTGGTATCGGTGCCGCCTGTGCAGTAGCCCTTGCAAAGAGCGGCTACAATGTGATTTTAGGATATAAAGTAAATAAAGAACGCGCCGAGCAGTTTGCCGAGGTGCTTATCTCAGGATATGGCATTGCGGCTATAGCAGTGCAGGCAGATGTGTCTGTGTCCAGTGAGGCTGATATGCTCATTGACACAGCATACAGAAACTTCGGCAGAGTTGATGTGCTTGTGAACAATGCAGGCATTGCACAGTTCAAGCTCTTTACAGAGATTACCGACCAGGAATGGAGCAATATGATAGGCACAAACCTGACAGGTGTGTTCAACTGCAGCCGTGCCGCGGCAAAGATCATGATAAACCAAAAGAGCGGAAGTGTCGTGAACATCAGCTCTATGTGGGGTCAGGTGGGTGCCTCCTGCGAGGTGCACTACAGTGCATCCAAGGCGGGCGTCATCGGTCTGACACAGGCACTGGCAAAGGAGCTTGCTCCCTCGGGAGTGCGTGTTAATTGCGTTTGCCCCGGTGTAATAAAGACAGATATGCTCTCTGAAATTGACGAGGACACAATCGGTTCACTTATTGAGGAAACTCCCGTGGGCAGAATTGGTACTCCAAAGGATGTCGCCGACTCGGTGGCATTCCTGTGCAGTGACAGGGCAGAGTTTATCACAGGTCAGGTGCTGGGCGTTAACGGCGGCTTTGTAATCTGAGCCGAATATAAGCTATGAATAATTCATCATTTTTTGATATAAGCGAGGTAGACAGATGAAGAAAACACTTAATGCCTTCTGGATAATTTCCTCAATTTTTCTGGCGGTTGCCGCCTTGTGGGGAGTTATCTCGGGGCTTGCCAGTGTAATGGGCACTGACACAATGTGCGGAATCGCACTGATTGTCTTCGGTGTTATCAGTGTGCTGGCGTTTTTTACAGCAGGAATAAAAGCAAATGGCAGCGGATGGCTGCTCTTTGACGGTATATCCTCGTTCTTTTGCGGACTTGCCTTTATCTTCTGGTATGTAGACAATGCACTGTTTACCGTAAACCTCATTTACATAATGGGCTTGTGGCTGATGTTTCTCGGTATCTCTCAGGTTGCACGCGCATCTCGGGTTGCAAAGTCCTTTGGTAGGGTGCTGATGAGTGCTACAGGTGTGCTTGCAGTGCTTGGGGGACTCTCGCTCTATGTTCGACCCGTATCGGATTTACTCCTTATCTCCGAGGCAATGGCACTTTTTGATTATACAGCAACCTTCCAGCTGATCTTTGCGGCGGTGCTTGTAATCTCCCGTTGCTTTGCAAAAGAGCCCTCTAAAAGATAATTATAAAATAAAGCAAAAAAGCTGTCTCACCATACATTGGCGAGGCAGCTTTTAGTTTGTTACTGTTGCAATAAGCAGACAATTGTGATTTGTCTATTGTGACAAAATTTAGAGTGAAAAATAAATTTTGCTTGTGATATATATCTGTATGATATAATTACGATGTAAGGAATATACATTAATATAATATTAGATGGGAGTGAGTCCAATGTGGCACGATGCAGAATCAGAAGTATGTTCAATAATTAATAATAATTTTACAGGAGGTAAAATGTATGAAAAAGCACAAATTATTATGTGCTGTTACCAGTATGGTGTTAGCAATTATGCTGATGGTCCTTTCTGTTTGTGCTCCCATTGGCGCGCTCGAAACAGTCAGTACCACAAACGAGGATAAGATTGACTCTGCCCTCAAAGAGAAAATGGCAACTGCTTCTCCCGACGAGAAGATACCCGTAGCTATCTGGTATGCTGATGTTGACCAAGATAATATCGATAAGCTTACAGCAGAAAAGGTAGGCTTTACTCAGGACGATGTTGCCGTAGCTTACGAAATGCCTTCAACCGAGCTTCTTGCTTCCCTTGAAGCAGAAGAAGCAGGCGCAACTGACGAGATGCAGGCATACTTAAAGCGTACAGAAAGACAGAGAGAACAGGAACGCAAGAGAACAGACGAGTACATTATGACCCGCCGCGAGTTCTCCCGCGAAAAGTACAACGCAAAATCTGCCACATTTGCAAAAAACTCTCAATTAACAGTAGCGATATTACATATCGAAGTAAATATGCACCAGTAATTCTTGCTGAGTTAACTAATGAGCAGATTGAGACAATAAGTAACAATATAGACATAGATAGAGTATACTATAATATTTTTGAAGATCAATCTAATTTTCATAGCGAAAATGTTACAATTGAAGCGAGCAAAAGTATATTTGATAATATAGAACTTGCTAAAGAAACAATAGATTACAACGATACCATCAAATATTTTTCTGATAATGATTATACTCTTGATGGTTCAGGAGTTACAATAGGTATAGCTGAAGCCGGCGGCATGCTCCAAGATTGCACTGAAATCGCTTCTTCTTCAGTTGAAGCGATTAATGGAGTAACACTAAATGATAATGCCCCTTCACACGCTACAAATGTAACAAGATTAATAGTTGGTACAAGTAGTGGGTTCGCAAAGGGAGCATATGTTATTAATTCAAATGCCACTCAAAGTCATATCGAGGCTTTACTTGATAATGGTGCGGATATAATTAATATGAGTTTTAGCTCTATAAATTATGACACAAGATATAATTATTACGCGAGATTATGCGATCACTATGTTTTGTATAACAATGTTGTTATTATAGCATCTGCTTGCAACAATGATCCGGATTATCATAGAATCTTCGCTCCTGCCATATCATATAATGTCATTGCTGTTGGAACATATCATCTTGGTGGAGACACATATACCTCAGATATCAGTGATGACAAAATGACAGAGGCTTGCGGATATGATAATGTAGGATATGCGGAAAAACCCGATATCATAGTGCCTGGCGGTTCAACCAGTTATGCATCACCGATACTCACAAGTTGTATATCACTAATGTTTCAGTTAAAACCATCACTAAATATTTATCCTCAAGCTGTAAAGGCGATAGTTTTAGCTTCTGCTCATCATAAAGTTCTTCCAGCACGTGAAAGTGATGGTACTGAAACTATGCATGATGGAATAACGGAGCATCAAGGAGCTGGAGCATTTAATCTTTGGTCAATGATATCTATAGTTTGCCAAGGCACATATGGAGTCAGAACGATGAGTAGTGGTACTACTCAGAACTCTATCAGATTTGTTCAGCCATATTACGGAGCTGAAAGTATGAATGTCAGTCTAACTTGGCTTGTTACAACTGATACTACTGGCAATGATGCTTATGCCAATGATGAAATTTTAGAAATTAGCAATAATCATAATTTGGATATGTATGTGTACAGGAATACATCACAAATTGGTGTATCTAATTTGGCAAACAGTTCTACCGAAATGGTATATGTCGATTTGACATCAAGGAGTAACTATGAGATTCGTGTGCAGAGAGGAACTGATGTTAATAACATTGATATTAAATATGGGTATGCATACAGCACAGATAATTCTTATATAACTCCGATAACAAAAGAGGGAATATATCGTATCAAAAACTATGAAGATGGCAGATATATGACACTTGATATAAGTAATAACGAAATTAAACTGGAAGATTACAGCAACTCCAATTCACAATACTGGATAATAAACCAGAACTTTGCTTACCAAATTTCTTCCGCATACGAACAAACACCTGGAATTATTAATAGAGGTAGTTCGTTTGGAACAGGCAACAAAGCCATATTAGGTACATCGTATCTCAACTTTTCTATATTAGAATGGGAAGATAACAGTATTGAATTAGGTAACTATGGATTCTCTGAGATATATACCTATATAGGCGGCAATAGATTTGTTCTTTCCTATTTTGATGACTATGTTACTATGTCTTCGATGGAGAATTCCTCTGAAAAGAAGTATTGGTTATTAGAAAAAGTAAACTACAAAAAAGGAGATGTTAATATTGATGGTGAGTTTACGGAGGAAGATATTAATTTGATAAGTTCCTATTTAAACGATAGTGTTGTCTTTAACAATATGCAGAGTTTCTTAGCTGATGTTGATGATAATGGGGTTATTGACACTTCGGATGCTACAGCAATCGAGAGTTTAATTGATAAATTGTATTAACGAGGTGATTTTATGAAAAAGATATTGAGTTTAACACTGGTACTCATACTTGTGTTCAGTGTGTGCGTATCTGTTTCTGCGAAGGAATCAGTTATATCTGAGGACGAGGTCTTTGCGCTTCTTGAACTTGATTATCCTCGTGATGAGTATTGCTACTCTGAGAAGTTTTTCTACTACGGAGAGAACGCGACCGCCGATGAAGCAACTCCCGATTATGTGATGGTTTTGGTTCACTATGCCTATATTGTTGAGATTCAGGAGCAGAGCTACATCGGCGACTATGTGGTTTCTACAGCCCCATATTCACCGTATCTCCACGGATATCACTTTTATATTCCTGCAGAGGATAAGCTTCTCACTCTGGAAGAAGCCATAAACTCAGACCTTGAGGGAGTAGAGGAAGCACTGAAAAAAATCAGCCATTCTGTCGCTTTAGTGGGAGACTGCGACAGCGACTTTGAGCTTACAATCAAGGATGCTACCTGTATACAGAAATACATCGCAGGTCTTGATACCCCAAACTGCGCCTTGTATGATTATGAGTATCTTGTTTATGATTTCGACAAAGACGCAGATGTGAACATCAAAGACGCTACTGCTATCCAGAAGTGTATTGCAGGGCTGGAGTATTAATGGCGAAGCGAAATTGAGCTTATAATTAAATGATAAATAGCAGATAAATAACAGAGGCTGTGTCGCTTTAATCGGCGGCACAGCCTCAGTGTTGTTTTGTCTTGTTATTTTGTGAGCACTTTTACAATCTCGCCTACATACATTGTATGATAGGGCTCGTCTGTACCGTAGTGCTTGATTACATCCTCGGTGTATGCACAGTCCTTGCTCATTTCCTGTGCGTACATCTTGCGGCAGATAAGGACAAGGCTTGCTTCTTCAAAGCAGGGGACTCCGTCAATGAATTTGGGGGTGAGACCTGCTTCTTTTATTTTGTCTGAGTCTCTGCCTGACTTCCTTCCGCAGAGGGTCAGTGCATCCCTGTACTTTTCATCAAAAAAGCAAAGTGAGAAGAATTCCTCCCTCTGAATGAACTCGTAGGTGTAACGGCTGGGACGGATAAATGTAAACGCCACATCCTTGTTCCACATTACTCCCACGCCGCCCCAAGAAGCGGTCATGGTGTTGAGGTTTTGCTCATTTCCTGCTGTAATCAGCATCCACTCCTTGCCTATTTTGATAAAGGGGTTAAGGCTTAAATCCTTGGTGCTTATTTCTGTCATATGAATACCTCCAATATTATATATGAGTGAAAGAATCAGTAAATACCGCTGACAAAAACCTCGCCGAAGCTGACCTGTTCTGTGCCGTGCTCAGTTTTAATAATCAGCGAGCCGTTCTCGGATATCCCTGTGGCAACGCCATTTTTTCCATTCCATAGAATCTCTCTGCCGATGTTTGCACATAGGGGAATGTATTCGTCTATTGCATTATCTGTAAGTTCTGCATTGTATTTCTCAATTTCGTCAAACACGCTGACAGCTACCTTGTTAAGAATCTCTGCAGGTGTAAAGCTGTCACCTGTAAGAAGCCTCAGCGAGGTTGCCTTGTGGGCTATATCCGTAGGGAATGTGGTGTGGTTTAAGTTGATGCCTATGCCCACCACTGTGCCGCTTTTTGTACCCTCAGTGAGTATTCCGCACAGCTTCTTATTATCTGCTATAATATCGTTGGGCCACTTGATTTTTATATTGGGGCAAATATCCCTTAAAGCCTTGTATACCCCCAGTGCAGTGAGCAGAGTAATGCCGCTTTTGCAGGTGTAGGGGAGGATAAGGCTCATACACAGAGAGTCACCCTCGTGGCAGTGCCAGCTTCTGCCTCGTCTGCCTCTGCCTGCGGTTTGCTCCTTGGCATAAATTACCGTATAAGGGCATAAAGGCTCCCCTGAGTTCAGGAGAGCCTTTGCGTATGTATTTGTTGAATTTACTTTTGGGAGATAAATTACATTTATCATACTAATCTTTTCTTAGCTATTGTGAGAGGTTTGCAGATTGCAGTGCCTACCACAATGTTTACTGCGATTTCGATGAGTCCGTTTGTGCCTGCGAACAGTGCAAACAGAACAAAGATGTTGTCGATTGCAACTCCGACTAAATCACTGAGATTTTTGCCGAAGAACAGCCACATTGAACAGAGGAATAAAACGGTGTTGATGATAGCCACGCTTGCTCCTGCAACAGGGATAGCAAGCATAGTGCGCTTTGTGCCATTCTTGCTGATTGCTTTGTAGATAACTGCAGGCAGATAACCGCACAGTACTCTGGGTACAAAGCACATTATAAAAGTCAGGAATGGATTGATTCCCATAAGTGCAACTCCAAGTGCATCCATACCTAAGCAGGTATAGAAGCTTGTAAGTCCGAACACACTGCCCAGTATAAGACCTGACCTTTCACCCAGTACAATACTGCCGATTGCAACAGGCAGGGTGAGGAGTGTCATCTTCACAGGGCCGATGGGAATGTAGCCGATGGGGGTGAAGGTCATCAGGATAATCAATGCCGCAAGTATGGCGGTCATGGTCATCTCTACTACCCAGGGCTTGATGGTGGATCTTCTTGTTGACATAATAATACCTCCTGCTGTCTCCCCATATACTCAGGGTGAGACGCTGTATATATTTACGGTTTTAGCTTTTTGCAAAACCGCAGAAAACAAGTGTATATGCAGACAAAAGTCCGGTTTGTAAGTGAATAATTATTTGTTTTTGTTGTAGATGATTCGCAGTCCCTGAAGCATCAGGTCATCACGGAGAATAATATGGTGAGTACAACTGGGGACGATGTCCTGTGCAATGCCTCCTGTGGCAACAACTGTGCACTCAACGCCTAACTCGGAATTAATGCGGTCAATCATACCGTCAATCATACAGGCGTTGCCAAGGACTACACCTGAGCGGATACACTCGTCGGTGTTCTTGCCGATAACCTTCTTGGGTGCTTCCATAGCAACAGAAGGCAGAAGTGCTGTCTTGTCAGACAGTGCTGTCATAGAGATGCTCACACCGGGGGAGATTGCACCGCCTATCATAGCACCTGCCTTGTCAAGTACAATAATTGTGGTAGCAGTGCCCATACTGATTACAATGGAGGGTGCACCGTAAAGATGAAGTGCCGCCACACAGCCTGTTACCAAGTCTGCACCTGTGGATGAGGGATTGTCGATTTTGATGTTGAGTCCTGTTTTGATACCCGGACCTACCACCAAAGGCTCAATGCCTACAGTTGTGATAACAGCCTGCTTCACAGTGCGGAGCACCTGAGGCACAACGCTTGAGATAATACAGCCGTCTATGTCCTTTTCGTCAAAGCCGTAAACCCTCATAACCGCGTGTATCTCACCTGCGAACTCGTCAGATGTCTTGGTCCTGTCTGTAGACACGCGGGCAAGCATCACAAGCTCCTCACCCTGAAAAAGACCGAATTTAATATTGGTATTGCCTATATCTATCACAAGCAGCATATTCATCACCGCCTCTATTATATTTCATATTTTGTCATATTGCAAGAATCAGTGTGCATTAACAGGAGAGATTTATTCAGTGATTATATTAAAAGTCTTTCTTTGAGGCGGTTTTTGTTCAATATTACAAAAAAGAAAAAATCCCACTCTTTTTGTCAAAAAGTAAATATAGAAGCCTGAAGTTGTGATAATATATTTAATGTACTATGTATTAGTATGCTTCAAATAATTGTAAGGGGGCAGTTGCTATGAACAACACTGAAAAGCTTCAGCTCAGTATTCTTGCGGCTAAGGCAAGACTGGGCGCAGTAATCGGCACATTCCATGCCAAGTCCGGTCATCCCGGCGGATCACTTTCTGCCGCAGATATTATGACCTACCTTTATTTTAAGGAAATGAATGTTGACCCTGCAAATCCAAAGGATGCAGACAGGGATCGTTTTGTATTATCTAAGGGACATTGCTGTCCCAGCCTTTATGCAGTGCTTGCACTGAAGGGCTTCTTTGATTGGGACGAGCTTTATAAGCTCCGCCATGTTGGTGCAATGCTTCAGGGTCACCCTGATATGAAGGGCACACCCGGTATAGATATGAGTACAGGCTCACTGGGTCAGGGCGTATCTGCCGCTTGCGGTATGGCACTGGCAGGCAAATATGACAATAAGGATTACCGCGTTTATGCAATCCTCGGCGACGGCGAGTGCGAGGAGGGTCAGGTTTGGGAGGCAGCAATGTTTGCCGCTCACAACAAGCTTGATAACCTTGTAGTTATCGTTGACCAGAACGGCCTGCAAATTGACGGACCTGTTGCAGAGGTTTGCGGTATTGAGCCTCTGGATAAAAAGTTTGAGAGCTTCGGCTTCAATGTAATCAAAATCGACGGTCATAACTTCGACGAAATTGAGTCAGCGTTTGAGAATGCAAAAGCTACAAAGGACAAGCCCACTGCAATCCTTGCAAAGACTGTCAAGGGCAAGGGCGTTTCCTTTATGGAAGACCAGGTTGACTGGCACGGTAAAGGCCCCAACAAGGCAGAGTTTGAGACAGCTTGTGCAGAACTTAATGCAGAGATTGCAAGACTGGAGGGTGAGTGCTGATGGCAGATGTAGTAACAAAAGCAACCAGAGAGAGCTTCGGCGAGGCTCTGTGTGAGCTTGCTAAAGAGAACGACAGCATCGTAGTCCTTGATGCTGACCTTGCAGGTGCAACCAAGACTTCTATCTTCAAGAAGGCTTTTCCTGAGAGATTCTTCGACTGCGGTATCGCAGAAGGTAATATGATGAGCATTGCGGCAGGACTTTCCACCTGTGGCAAGGTTCCCGTTGCGGCTTCCTTTGCAATGTTCGCAACAGGCAGAGCTTACGAGCAGATTCGTAACTCTATCGGCTACCCCCACCTGAATGTTAAGATTGCAGGCTCTCACGCAGGTATCTCTACAGGTGAGGACGGTGCAACCCACCAGTGCCTTGAGGATGTAGCTCTGATGCGTACTATCCCCGGTATGACAGTTCTCTGTCCTGCTGACCACTACGAGATGATGGCGGCTACCAAGGCGGCTATCGAGCATGTAGGCCCTGTATACATCCGTCTGGGCAGACTTGCAATTGACTCCTTCAACGACCCTGCTACCTACAAGTTTGAGCTTGGTAAGGGTATTACTCTCCACGAGGGTGAAGACATTACAGTTATCGCTACAGGTCTTGTTGTTAACGAAGCAAGAAAGGCAGTAGAGGAGCTTGAGAAGGAGGGACTCAATGTCCGTCTTATCAACATCCACACCATCAAGCCCATTGACCGCGATATCATCATCAAGGCGGCTCAGGAGACAGGCAGAATTATCACAGTTGAGGAGCACAATGTAATCGGCGGCCTCGGCGACGCAGTATGCGATGTTGTTACCTCTGAGTGCCCTGTTCCTGTACGCAAGGTTGGCGTTTATGACCGCTACGGCTACTCAGGTCCTGCTTGGGAGCTGCTGGAGAAGTTCGGCCTTACTGCAACAGGCATTGCTGATGTTATCCGTGAGGAAGCAGCAAAGAAGTAATTTTTCTTAACCTATAAAATCTACTCCGACAAGTTTTTATAACTTGTCGGAGTTTTTGTTTTGCCTTATAATTTTTCTTCCTGTTCACATACTAAAAGAAACCGAACAGGAGGATTTATTATGATAGAAATTAATACAGAAAATTTTGAGTCCGAGGTCATACACAGTGAGTCTGATGTGCTGGTATCCTTTACAGCCCGGTGGTGCGGCTTCTGCAATAATACAGAGAAAATGCTCGCCTCCACCGAGCACGAGCTCAGAGACATAAAGTTCTGTGCAGTGGATATAGAGAAGAACAGCTCTCTTGCAAAGAAGTACGCTGTCCGCGGTGTACCCACCACTCTGTTTTTCAGCAGCGGAGAGCTCAAAAACCGCAAGACAGGAGCCCTGACCAAAGCCGAGGTCTATGCTCTTGCAGGCAGAAAACCCCTTCAAACAGCAGATATATAATCACACAGCACCTGCGTGTTTTTCAAGCAGGTGCTGTGTTTGTTACTGTTGCAATAAACAGACAGCAGTGATTTGTCTATTGTGACAAAATTCAAAGTGAAAAATAAATTTTGCTTGTGATATATATATCTGTATGCTATAATTACGATGTAAGGAATATACATTAATATAATATTAGATGGGAGTGAGTCCAATGTGGTAAATAGCTAAAATATAATTACATTCTATATTTTGGAGGAATATCTATGAAATTATTAAAGACAATCAGCCTTATTCTGGCTTTGATTTTGGTACTCGGCTGTGTCACAGTATCTGCCGAGGGATATACAGTACCCGACCCTCTTTTGTACGGTGATGTGGATATGGACGGGGAGGTTACAATCAAGGATGCTACCGCTATACAGAAAGGTATCGCAGAGATTGAATACCTGACAAGCGTGCAGAGATTCCTTGCCGACCCCGACAAAACAGGGCTTTCCATTAAGAATGCCACAGAGATTCAGAAGTATCTGGCAGGACTTATAGAATCTTCACACATAGATGAAGCTATCGAAATGCAGTATACAGATAAGTTTTCATCTGAAATTCGGTTTGAGGGTCAGTTTTATGAAAACAGAATATATGTAGAGGCTAAAAACATTAACGATGAGTACACATTAGAGGATTTTCCTGAATATGATTTCAATCGTATTGAGATGCATTACTTTGACTATGATAAATTTCCAGATGTAAAAGTATACGAGTTGTACTTTGCATCCTCCGGAGAGGAAAGCTTAAAAGAAGTAATTAAAGTATTAGATTATCGAGCAAACATAGATTTGCAAAGAATTGAATTAGTGGGTTATGATATTCCGATTTAGATAAAATATAATTTGTTGAATTCAAGGAGTGGAAAATATGAAGAGAATAATTAGTTTTGCATTGGCTTTTATAGTTATAGTTTCTGTTATAACTACGCCAACGATATTTGCATCTTCTGAACAAATTCTAACTGATAGTAACGACTATATTTCAACAGAAGAAAAGATTTTAACAACGGTAAATATAAATGATGACTTCAAAGATGATGAGATTATCGTTGCATTGAATAATTCTGAAAGCTTAAAATTAAACGAATATACTGCAGCAGATTTTTCTGAGATTTCTGTTAAATCGGTAGAAAATCTGACAAAGCCAACAGATGAAATACTCAAGGTCCAGCGAGAAGCAGAATCTATAACAGTGCAAAGTATTGACAGCGGAAGTACTGCAGATGAAAACGGTATTTATATTAACGAAGATAAATATCATCAGTTGTTTCTTCTTAAACTTAGTAAAAGCGGAAAAGAAAATGTTATTAAATGTATTAAGCTTCTTGAGCAAAGAGATGATGTAATCCTTGCAATGCCAAACTATATTGATGTTATAGAGCCACTGGAAGGCAACACTGCTACAACAGATGAAATTGTTGCTTCTACTTATGCAACCACAAAAACCCCCAATGACTACACTAATTTAACCGGACAATGGGGTATAGGGCAAATTGATTTGCCGGAAGCGTGGAGCATAACAACAGGTAGTAATAGTGTCATTGTTGGAGTTGTTGATACCGGAATCAAAGGCGACCATGAAGACTTATCTGCTAATATAGCTACATCTTCTTATCACCAAAATTTCACCGGTGACGGTACATCGGCTTTGACTGACCAGAACGGCCATGGAACAAAGGCGGCAGGCGTAATTGCGGCAGTGGGAAATAATGGCAAAGGAACAGTCGGTGCATGTTGGAATATTAAATTAGCAAGTCTGAAAGTGTTCACATATGATAGTGAAGCAGAGAAATATACTACAAGTGCAGATATCTTTGCTGATGCTATTGTTTTCGCTAAATCAAAAGGAATCACAATATTAAATTATAGTGCTGGTGGCGGCTCTGAGTCTTCAAAAGTGTTAAACGCTTTATTGGATTACAATGGTTTATTTGTATGCCCCGCTGGAAATAATGGTGAAGATATTAGCGTAAAAAACTATTATCCTGCGTCCTATGATACTGATAATATGATAGTTGTTGCCGGAACGGACACCGATGACGCTTTATATACGGGATATACTACTGTTTCAAACTACAGTAAAACTACGGTGGATTTAGGTGCTCCCGGACAGAATATATATACTACTT
This sequence comes from Ruminococcus sp., assembly GCA_017473775.1. Classification (GTDB taxonomy): domain Bacteria; phylum Bacillota; class Clostridia; order Oscillospirales; family Acutalibacteraceae; genus Ruminococcoides. Next base: position 12,502 of record JAFUJH010000013.1, on the reverse strand, counting down.
CAAATTCAGGCAGTTATATAAGTGATACCGGCACATCATTAGCCGCACCCTATGTAACCGGAGTTGCGGCTTTGCTCAAGAGCAAATACCCTGCAATGGGAGCAGAAGCAATAAAGTGGTACATAACACACTATGTTGATAAGATTACGGCTTTAGACGGAAAAGTTGCAACAGGTGGGCGCCTTAATGCGTATAAGGCATTAAGCAATGTAAGGCAGTATACCGTAAAGTATGATGCTAACGGCGGAACAGGCACTATGGCAGATACCACTGTAATATATAAAAACAGGACACCTTTGAGGAAAAACGCATTTACTAATAACGGTGCGGAATTTTTAGGTTGGTATGCCAGGAGGTCATCGGATAGTAAATGGTACTACACAAACGGCTCGTCAAGCGGTTGGTATGTAGAAGGTCAGGAACCTGATGGATATTATAAGTATCTGTATGTAGACGAACGAGGTGTTATTGATACTTCCTCTGTGGATGGAGACATTGTGATAATGTATGCACAGTGGAAAATAATGTATACAGTATCATTTAACGGATGCACCGGAGTGGGCAGTATGCCGGATATATCTGCACAGTATGGAGTAGAATATACCTTACCAAGCAACCAATTTACAAAAGAGGGCTATTATCTGGAGTATTGGTATGCAAAAAAATCAACAGGTGAAACTTATTGTGTTGGAGCACACGGATCCGGCTGGTATCCTATTAAAGAAAAGCCAACTGACTATGTTAGAAAATCCTTTTCAGATGAGCAATATATTTACGATGTAACTATGACCGATATCGTAAACGGCGATGTTATCACAATGTATGCTCATTGGGAACCGCTTAATTACGAGTTGGGTGATGTTGATATGGACAAAAAAGTTACAATAAACGATGCAATATTAATTCAGAAATATACTGCAGGTATAGTAGAAACACTCACTACAGAACAGCTATATATAGCTGATGTTGATTATTCCGGAAGTGTTGATATAAATGATGCGTCACAAATTCAAAAGTATGTAGCAGGCACTCTTGAATACTGGGATGAGTAATATACAATAATTTTTATTAAAGGTATAAATAAAGGGCACACGAGGTTATCAAGCTTCGTGTGCCCTGTTTTTGCTTTATATACAATATAAATTTGTGTCCCAGAAGGGGATGTAGGGGTGGTGCCGCAGGTGGATTTTGTACTGCGGATTTATGCTGTGGATAAGGGGTATGAGGGTGCACAAATCCTCTGTGCGGTGGTAGCAGGCAATGCTCAGCTTTGGCTGCTGTGTCCTCATAAGCTGCCCCATACCCTCGATTGCTTCCTTCTCTACGCCTTCCACATCCATTTTCACATAGGTGATTCTTTTGTTCTTTGTGATGCTGTCAACGGTGACCGCCTCAACCTCATATCTGCCTGTGTCTGACAGTGCACTCTGTCTGCCTCCGCCGCCTGTGAAGATAAGACGCATCTCCTCATTCCACACAGCACAGGGCAGTGCCTGAGCGTTCTCTTTATCTGCGAGATATGTACATAATTTTTCATAGGTTTTTCTGTCGGGCTCAAGGGCTGTGACAGAAGAATATCCCCCTGTAAGGCGGATAAGCTCTTCCACAGTGTCGCCTCTGTATGCTCCCAAATCCAGCATATCCTCGCAGTTACTGAGCTGTAAAATGTCTGTGAGTGCCTTGTCCCTTGTGCTTTCAGAACTCAGCAGATAAGGGAGCTCTCCCGTAAACTGAAATGCCACCATGTTTTCAAGGACTCGTTTTGATTCCTCGTCATAAAGTAAATCTCCGACGGCTTCAAGCTCGTTGATGTTTGCTTCAAGGTATGCCCTGTTGAATATAGTATCGCCGAAAACAGGCACCACAGGCATAATGACCTCGTGCTTTTGTGCAAGGTCTTTTATATAATCCATAACCTCAGGAATTGCAGTGGCAAAGCCGATGATTATAATAAAATCCTCATACTCCTGTGCAATTTCGCTGATGCTTCTGACAGTAAAGCCTCTGAAGTCACGCTTGCGGACAAAGCCCTCGGATGCCGCAACCTGAGAGATTTTCACTCCAAGGAGGTCAAGCTCGTTGATAATAATATCTGCACCGTTGCCTGTGCCGTAGAGTATAATTGGTTTGTTTGTTCTTTGAAGCTTCTCCCAAGAGGACTCAAGAGAAAGTATATCCTTAATCATAAATATTCACCACTATTCAGGGGTCACAGCTTCCGCAGGGCTTATAGCCTGCGCCGACTGCGTCCTCACGGCTTTGAAAGTTCACTTTGTTTTTATCACTCATTTCTGACACTGAGCCGCAGGCAGGCAGATGGAACACTTTTGAGTTCTTGTTGCCGATGTATGCAGGAGCAGAAGGGTCATTGGTTGCCTTCTCAATTGCTGAGGTGTCAGAAGCTGTGGAAATGTATATTTCCTTTCCGTCGGACTTGGCAATGATAGTGCCGCTCAGGTCTGTCCTCCACATTGGGATTTCATACTCCCGTAGCAGGTCGGTAATTTCCTGATGGGGATGGCCGTAGTCGTTATCCTTGCCGCAGGAGATTATGGCGGCAGAGGGGTTTACCTTTTGCAGGAATGCCTCACAGGTGCTGGTAGAGCTGCCGTGATGTCCGCACTTGAGCACATCTGCCGACAGGTCGTAGCTGCTTCGGATAAGCTCCTTCTCCACTATGGTTTCTGCATCTCCTGTCAGCATAAAGGAGGTGTTGCCGTATTCAACCATAGTGACTATGGAATAGTTGTTCAGGTTTGAGTATACTGCATCAGGTGCAGGAGACAGCACCGTCAGCGTAGCCGCGCCCACCTGAAAGGTGTCGTACAGCTCAGGGGTGTAGTGCTGTACACCTCTCTCGTCGGCGGCATCAAGTACATATTCCCATGTGGTGGAGTCATAGTCTGCATCGGGAGAGATAAGTACCCCTGTGTCGAAGGTTCTGATTACCTGTGACAGTCCGCCGCAATGGTCAGAGTGCGGGTGAGTGGAGATTATAAACTCAAGGCTCGTGACACCTTCCTTTGACAGATAAGATACAACCCGATTTGCCTCGCTGTATTCACCTGCGTCAATAAGTGCAAAGCAGCCCTTTGATTCAATCAGTGTGCAATCTCCCTGTCCCACATCAATAAAGTGCAGGGTAAGCCCTGTGTCCTCAGAGCTTATGGGCAGGGTTGTGACCTGTGAGGTGCTGTCTGCTTCAGGAAAAAGTGCACAGCCCCACAGGCAGACACAGCACAGTAATACAATAGAAATTAATGATATAAGCTTCTTCATAATGCCTCCGCTTTTATTGATGCTTATATTATATCTTAATGTATGGCAGTTTTCAATCGGTAAAATGCTTTGTTGTTTTTGTAAAAGGATAATATTTTGTACTGCAAAAAATGCAAGGTTTAATCAAAATATGTCAAAAAATCGTGCAAATTTTGCAAAAAATTGGAATATTTCGTTATTTAAGGCATTTACAAAAATACCAATATATGATAATATAATACCAATAGGATAATAATTACAAAGAATCAAGGTGGTTTTATGGCAAAGAATTATAGGTATAAGTACGAGATTGTTTCTGCTGATGATAATCTTCCCGGTAAGGTCATTCTTTTTGACAAGCCCGGACAGGAGTGCTTTACTAACAAACACTGGCACAAGAACATCGAGATTGACTATGTGCTCAAGGGTGACTTGTGGGTTATGGCAAACAACGAGGAATTCGTAGTTTCTGACGGAGAGTATGTTATTGTCAATAATGACGACATCCATCAGACCTGTGGTAAGGACCCTGCAGAGAATGTTAAGTATCTGGTGGTTCTTTACTCCTACAACTTCATCAAGGCTTACTTTGATGATTTTGAGTCTTTCAGCTTTAATGTTGAGAAGGATGCTACCGCTAAGGCGGAGATTAAAAGACAGCTTGACCTGATTGTGGATTGCGTTGAGGAGCAGGGGGACTTCACTGATCTGAAGATTACCTCAGCGATGACACAGATTCTCATTGAGCTGTGCACCAAGTGCCTTGAGGAGAGAGCCAAGACTCATCCCGAGGTAGAGCACGAGGAGCTTGAGTACGCCAAGAAGGCTATCGACTACATCAAGCTTAATTTCAGAGAGCGTATCACTTTGGGAGAGATTGCATCTCATGTTGGACTTACACCTACATACTTCTCCCGTTATTTCAAGCAGAACACAAGAAAGACCTTCAAGCAGTATCTTAACCTTGTGCGTCTTGAGCACGCTCTGCGTGATATTCAGACCAGCGGTATATCCGAGACAAGAGCGGCTGTGGAAAACGGCTTCCCCTCTGTCAAGGCTTTCATCGCTGCATTCAAGAGCGTGTACAATTGTACCCTCAGCGAGTATGTCAGACAGTATCACGACATCCCTTCTATCTCAGAAATTCGCAGGATATAACCTGCTGACAGATGACTTTTCAGGCGGTGGCTTTTGCCATCGCCTTTATTTTTTTCTGTAAATTTTATAAAAAAGGTTGACAAAAGGATAGTTATGGAATAATATATGAACAGACATTCAAATGAATGGTTGTTCATATGAAAGGAGATTCAAATATGAGCTGTAATCATAATCACAGTCATGAGCCTGTCTGCTCAGTAGAGCTTCATACTCTGCCACAGGATAAAGCAGAGGATATGATGTGTGACCTTGCGGATTTGTTCAAGGTGTTCGGTGATACCACACGGATGAGGATAATGTGTGTTCTGCTTGAGGGTGAGATGTGCGTCTGCGAGATATCAGACCATCTTTCTATGACATCGTCGGCAATATCCCATCAGCTTAAAGTGCTCAAGGATAACAACCTTGTGGCAAATCGCCGTGAGGGTAAGACTATATATTATTTCTTAGCAGATGACCATGTTCGTACCATAGTTTCTATGGGACTTGAGCATCTGATGGAGAAGGGAGAGGATTAATATGAAAAAGACATATGCAATGGAGGATCTGGATTGTGCTGTTTGTGCCGCTAAGATGGAGGATGCTATCAGCAAGCTGGAGGGTGTACACAGCGTCAGCATAAGCTATGTGCTTCAGCAGATAACAATTGATGCGCAGGAGGATAAGCTCCCCCAGATTATGAAGCAGGCTCAGAAGGTTTGCAAGCGTGTGGAGCGTAATTGCAGGATAATTCTGTAAGAGGTGCTCTATGACAAGGAAACAGACGGTTAAACTTATCAGAATAATTATTGCTGTGGTGCTCACTGCCGTGGCAGTTATCATATCCCCCGAGGGGCTGTGGGCATTGATTTTATATCTGCTCCCATGGGCAGTGGTGGGATATGATGTGGTCACAGACGCCGTGCTGGGCATATTCCGCGGTCAGTTTCTGGACGAGAAGTTTCTGATGACATTAGCAACTGCAGGTGCATTTGCAGTAGGCGAGCACATTGAGGCGGTGGCGGTTATGCTGTTCTTTCAGATTGGCGAGCTGTTTGAGAGCATAGCCGTAGGCAAAAGCCGAAAGAACATCAGGGCACTTATGGATATCCGACCCGACAAGGCAACAGTGCTTCGGGGCGGTGAGGAGCACACAGTGTCACCCGATGAGGTCAGTGTAGGAGAGAATATAGTAGTAAAGCCCGGTGAGCGGATACCTCTTGACGGAGTAATCGTGCTCGGCTCCACAACTGTGGATACCTCTGCACTTACAGGCGAGAGTCTGCCTGCAGAGCTTAGCACCGGGGATAAGGTTATAAGCGGTACTGTTAACCTGAGCGGTGTTATCACTGTGCAGGTGCAAAGCGAATTTGCTCAGAGTACAGTGCAGAGGGTACTTGAGCTGGTAGAGACCGCCTCTGCCAAGAAAGCTCGTACAGAAGCTTTCATCACACGGTTTGCTAAGGTGTACACTCCCTGCGTGGTAGCAGGAGCTGTGCTTCTTGCTGTGATACCGCCTTTGCTGTTTGCAGGCAGTTGGAGTGAATGGATATACAGGGGACTTGTGTTTCTTGCTGTGTCCTGCCCCTGTGCACTGGTCATATCTGTACCGCTTTCCTTCTTCGGAGGAATCGGCAGAGCCTCCAGAGAAGGCATCCTTATTAAGGGTGCAAGCTATATGGAGGTGCTGGCAAAGGTGCGTACAGTGGTGCTGGATAAAACAGGCACCCTGACACAGGGCAGATTTTCGGTGGCTTCGGTACATCCTGCAGATGCATCAGCGGAGGAGCTACTCCGTGCCGCGGCATATGCAGAGAGCAGGTCACTGCATCCTATAGCACAATCCATAGTTGCGGCATACTCAGCAGATGTGGATGAAAGCCTCATAACACAAATGCAGGAGCACACAGGCAAGGGCGTGGAGGCAGTAGTGCAGGGACACAGAATCCTTGCAGGCAACAAAGGCTATATTTCTTCAGTTGTGAATATTCCCGATATCGGAAAGGCTACGGGCACAATTGTGTATGTAGCAAGGGATGAAGAATATCTGGGATATATCCTTCTGTCAGATAAGGTGAAGCCCGATTCAGCACAGGCAATCGGTGAGCTCAAAGCCCTTGGTGTGGAGAGGACAGTAATGCTCACAGGCGACAGACGGGATATTGCAGAGGAAATTGGCAGAGAACTTCAGCTTGACAGTGTGTTTGCAGAGCTTTTGCCTGCGAATAAGGTGGAGGCTGTGGAGGAGCTTATACCTGAGCATTCTCCTGTAGCATTTGTGGGTGACGGTATCAACGACGCACCTGTGCTGTCCCGCTGTGATGTGGGAGTTGCAATGGGCGGTATGGGCAGTGATGCGGCTATTGAGGCGGCAGATGTGGTGCTTATGGACGATAAGCTGTCAAAGCTCCCCGAGGCTGTGCGGATATCAAGGCGTACAGTGGCAATCGTCAGACAGAATATAATCTTTGCCCTTGCAATAAAGGCACTGGTGCTCATACTTGGTGCAGTAGGCATTGCAGGAATGTGGGCGGCAATCTTCGCAGATGTGGGAGTAATGATACTGGCAATACTCAACTCAATGCGTACCCTGATTGTCAGAAAAAAGAAAAGCTGAATACAAACAAATTTTCTGTATGTGAATATATAAGAAAACTACCCGAAGAAGATTAAAACAAAGAATCTTCTTCGGGTAGTGATTTTTATAGTGGGATTTATTCTTCTGTTGTGTAGTAGGTGTCAAGGATAAGCTCGTAGAGCGCCTCCTCGTCAACTATATACTCAGCATAGGTGCCTGTGCTGACAAGCTCACCGGGTACAGTCACAAAGTCAAGCTCTGAGATTCCGTTTGTGACAACGCTTGTGGCAAAGGCGGTGATGGTGGATGGAGTCAGGTTGGTCTCGCTGTTTTCTGCAACAATGTTGTACAGAGTAACAGGAGTTGTCAGGTCCTGCTTGGTCATTTCCAGTGCCTTTGCAGTAAATGCCTTCAGGTATGTTACCTGTCGGTTAAGTCTGTCTGTGGAGGAGCTGAGAAATGCTACCTCACGCTGACGGACATACTTGATTGCATCCTCTCCGTAAAGGGTGATGGTTTCACCTGTGTAGTGTCGGACAAGGTTTGTATCGTAGAAGGAGTCATCTATCATTGCGATGGTAACTCCGCCTACTGCATCGTTAAGGTCGGGGACAGCGTTTACATTAACAGCAAAGTAGGAGTTAATGGGAAGCTGATAGAAAAGACGGGACACGGCTGTGGTGGTGTTGAGACAGCTTGTTTTTCTGCCGTCGCCGTAGGCATAAGCAAGGCAAAGCTGGTGCTTCTCTGTTTTCAGGTACTCGCCCTCTGTGGAGTAGATACCAATATCCGTGACGATATCACGGGGGATAGCAATAACCCTTGTCTTGCCTGTGACGGTGTCCAGTGCAATCATATAAAGTGCATCTGACTGACCGCCTGTACCTCCGTCAATGCCCAGTTCGTCTTTATCAACACCGATACACAGGATACTGGTCATATCTGTGTTGAAGGTGTATTCCTTGCCGTTATAGATAACTGTGTGTCCTTTGTCTGTAACCGAGACATTTGCATTTTCAATCACAGGAGCAGTCATATCTAAATTTTCATAATCCGTCAGCTTTACGATGCCTGCGTACCTGAGCACCAGAAAGGCGATGGCGGCAATAAGTATAAGTGCCAGAATCACGCCGAATATCCATGCAAGGATAATGAGCAGCTTCTGCCACCAGGAGCGGTTGTTCCAGTTTTTGTCCTTCACAGAAAGCTTCTTTCTGTGTCTGAAATGCTGTTCAGAGTGGCTCCTGACTACCTCTTGATTGTCACTGTCGCTATAGCCGTGACTGCTTTTTTTGCTGTAATGTTTTCCGCCGTGGTGTCTGTAATGTGCGAACACATAATCGTCTACATCATCAGCGGGAAGCTCAGCCTGTGTATTATCAGAAAGCACAGCCTCAGAAGTTTCCTCCACTTCAGGAGTCAGCATATCATCATTGTGTTCGTTGGTCATCTGTCAGTACCCCCTGTACTAAGAAACGAAGGTTGGAGTTGTAGTTTGTGCAGGTGCTCAGTGTGATGATGCGGTCATCCGTTGAAAGCTCAACGCCCTCTCTGACAATTGCATTGGCAGAATGAGGATTGAGGCAGTCCTTCAGATACTGGGCATATACCTCGTCGTCTGAAAACTCAAAGGAGTTCAGAATATGTCTGTCGTCGTAATCATAAGCGGCGAAAATCTGATATGTGAGGATGTGACCCTCGGTGTAAATATAGATGTACTGATTTTCCTCAAAAAAGTCAGGGTCAGAGAACTTGTGCAGGCCTGCGAACATTGAACCGTTGAGCATATTGTGTCCGTACAGCACAGTCACTCTGTCTACAAAATACTTTGTGTTATGACGCTGAGAGTAGATAGTGCCTGCAAACTCGTAGTTACCCAGATAGTTATGGTGGAGATAGTAGTTATCGTCAGAGTTGGAGCTTTGTGCCACAGGATAATCAATATCAGTACCGGGAATCCGAATCCAGGCATACAAATCCTTGTTCAGATTTTTAAGCTCCTGAAAGTTGATGGGGTTTTCAGGCAGTGCCTCTGTAGTTGATTGCTGTGTAACCTCAGGCTGAGTACTGTCTGTGGGGTTTACCACCAGTGAGTAGTCGGTGGGGTCGATACTGCCTGTACAGCTGCAGCCCGAAAGACAGGACACAAGCACTGCACACATTATCAGTATACAGATGCCGGCTATGTATTTGTTCAAAGCTTTTCTTTGCATAACTGAGTCACCTTCAAAGGATAAATATACTTATAATTATACTAATAAATTATACATAATAATACTGCTGATGTCAATTGAGGATTGTGTTGATTGTAAGAAAAGTAAAAAGAAAAAGCTCCGTTTTTACACGGAGCTTTTAGGTTCAGTTAAAGTTACGGATTAAGCAGTCTGCTTTCTCTTGATAACAGCTACAACTGCGATTGCAACAACGAGCATAGAAGCGCAAGCTGCATAAACTGCTGTGTTCTCACCGGTTGTGGGAGATATAGGACCGTCATCGGGAGTAGGAATTGTGCCTGAGCTGGGAACTGTTACATCCTTGCCTTCCTCTACGAAGTGAGCGTATGCTCTTACATCCTCATTGCCTGTGGGCTTGATAACGATTGTGGAAGAAGTGATGCTACCCTCGATAATATCAAACTCGCCAAAAACGAATTCCCAGTGAGAGAACTTGTAGCCGTCCTTGGGAGTAGCAGTCAGAGTGATAACCTCGCCGGAGTTAATCTCGACCTTACCGGGGTTGTTGATGTCGGGAGTTGCATTACCTGCCACATCGGGAACGGGAATAGCGTCAATAACAATCTGGTCCTTAGCAGTAGAAGCTGTGGGGCTGATTTCTGCAGATACGGAAGCAACAGCACAGCACATAAGCAGAAGTGCAACGATAATAGAAACGACTCTTTTCATATTGTATATCCTCCTTAAGGAATTCTGGTTCAATATAACAAACCATTTATTAATAACTAAAGTATATCACTGTGATTTTGAAAAGTAAAGACTTTTATTTACAGATTGAAATTATTTGTTCATAGTGTATAAGGGGAGGGACAATTTTTTGTCATATTGATGTAAATTTATGGCGTTATGCTCATATATTTATTCTGTGTTTTGTCTGATGCAATAGAAGACGCCGTCAAAGTTCCACTTGGATAAAAGTGACAATAAAATTCTTGTTTTTTGTAACAGTTTACAAAAATGCAGGAAAGTATCCGATTTCTATAAAATTTATTGAAAAAATCAATTAATAGTGGTACAATTATACAGTAAATGTATTAAGGGAAGTATGCACTATGCAGGGACTATTCCTGCAGTTCTTACCTCCCTGCACAACAATAATACACAACAGGAGGGCAAAAGAATGAGGTCAAACAAGCGATTGCCGAGAAAGCTCATATCAATGATTCTCGCGTTGGTGATGATTCTCTCTGTGTCTGTTTTAAGCTTCGGCCCAGTTGCCGCTGCGGATTCAACAGACACCAAAACCATTTACTTATCCATAAACGGACAGTGGACACAAAAGCTGTGTGCTGTTTACACATGGGGTGAGGACTACAATGCAGGTCAGTGGCTTGCCATGAGCAGTATTGACGGTGCTACGGATTTGTGGTCAGTTGATATCCCTGCATCCTACAGCAATATCACCTTCTGCAGTAGAACTGCACCGATTTTTGACTGGGCTAATGTCAGGAATCAGACAGGTGAGCTTACAATCCCCAACGGCTGTGACCGCTTTACCCTGACAGGTGAGACAGCAGGTGTGTGGGACAACTACGATACCGGCACAGATACCGAAGTTGGTACACGAGTGCTTTACTTTGCTCCCAATACCGAGTGGATGGATATTCAGGCATCAGAGGGTCACAACTTTGTGGCTCATGCATATAACACAACCACAGACGCCGCAGGTGTCTACATCGATATGACTCTGGTACAGGGCTCTTACGGAGTTCACCCCGCAATCTGGGCGGCTGAGGTATCAGAGGCTTATACCAACATTGAGTTCTTCAGAGGCGAAGGTACCTACACAGACGGCAGCTGGAAGCTCTGGGAGTCAACCAACGACTACACAATTCCTGCAGACAGCAATCTGTTTACACAGGACGAGGAGCTGTGCCAGATAGGCGAGTGGAGCTATATTGATGCACCACAGCAGACAGAGCCCGAGGTAACTGAGCCTGAGGCAACAGAGCCTGAGGCAACAGAGCCTGAGGTTACAGACCCCGAGGTTACAGACCCTGTTGAGACAAAAAAGATATACTTCACTCCCAACGATGCATGGCTTACTGCAGTAAGCGGTTCAGGTGCCTTCTGTGCATACTCATGGTCAACTTCTGCTGATACAGGCTCATGGGTGTGGCTGACAGCAGTGGGCAGTGTATACAGTGCAGATATCCCTGCTGACAGCACAAACATCTTCTTTGCTATTTCCTATAGCACAGAGCCCGACGCAGTGTGGAATCAGACCGATAACCTTACAATCCCTGCTGACAGCAACCACTTCACACAGGACAGCAGTGATTTCACTACAGGCACATGGCACGCTACAGAGGTGTCAGGTAATACCTATTATGTTGTATTCGTAGATAGCAACGGAAAGCTCATCAGTGCTCAGACAGTAAAAGAGGGTGAGGCGGCTACAGCTCCCGATGCACCCCAGAAGTCAGGCTACACCTTCACAGGCTGGGACACAGAGTTCTCTGCTGTTATGTCAGACCTTACCGTTACAGCTATATACGAGAAGAACGCCGTGATAACCCCCTCTGCTCCTACCATCGGCACACTGAAGGTAGAGGTAGCAGGCGGTACAGGCTTTACAATCTCAATGAACGGCGGAGCGGCCAGACCTCAGGGCACATCCTACAATAACTCCAAGGCTCCCATCGGTGCTGATGTAACAGTAACAGCAAATACCATTGAAGAACTTGAGTTTATGGGTTGGTATGATCCCATTAACGGACAGGTACTATCTGCAGATTACAGCTACAGCTTTACAACCTCAGGCAATGACTTTGTCAAGGCTATGTATAAGGTGGATGTTGAGGGTGTAAGCTCAGTAGTATTCCTTAACGATAAGGCATCAGGCGGACTTGGTCAGGTGCTGGATATGCAGTATTACGCTGCAGGAGATGATATCGTAGTACCTGCAGACCCTGCACAGGTAGGCTACGACTTTGCAGGCTGGAATATGACAGTTGAGGAGATACAGGCTGAGATTGCGGCAGGTAACAATGTGACTGTTATTGCAAATTGGACAAGACAGATAGTTAAGGTACAGGTTACTGTCACAGGCGGCTCAGGTACAGGTCAGTACAACGCAAACGCCGCAGTAACAGTTGTTGCTAATACAGCACCCGAGGGACAGAGGTTTGCATACTGGACTATCGACGGTGTAGTAAAGAGCTACAGCGAGACACTGAAGTTCTATCCCACAAGCGACTGTCAGGTTGAGGCAGTGTTCGTTGCAGAGGATGCAGAGATTGAGTATCAGATTCTGGTTAATGTAGATACAATTGATACAACATCAATTGCAGAC
>JAFUJH010000012.1 GCA_017473775.1 Ruminococcus sp. | reverse complement strand
TAGCTGTTCACAACAAAAAATACAACAACTTTCCTATGCGTCCGCTTGGTTGGAAGTCTCCTAAAGAATTTCTAGATCACTTCTTATCTACCGGCGAAGTTTTTTATTAAACTTTGTAACGCATCATTGACAAACCTACAGTATAATTAGATTCAGGAGTGATGAATATGCAAAAACACAGCGGACTTATGCGTGCCGCCATTGATAAATATAATATGATAGACGAGGGAGACCGTATTGCCGTAGGTGTATCAGGCGGCAAGGACAGCCTTGCACTGCTTTGGGGGCTTGTTCACTTGAGACGCTATTATCCGAAGAAGTTTCAGGTTGTAGCCCTCACCGCCGACCCATGCTTTGAGGGCAAAGAGGCAGACTACTCACTCATAGAAAACTTCTGCAAAGAAAACGATGTAGAGTACATCATCAGACGGACAGAGCTTGCAAAGGTAGTATTTGAAGAAAAAGCGACTGACAGTCCATGCTCACTGTGTGCCAAGATGCGTCGGGGAATCCTCCACGATATGGCTAAAGCACAGGGCTGTAATAAGTTAGCTCTGGGACATCACTCTGATGATGCGGCAGAGACTATGCTGATGAATCTGTTCTGCGGCGGCAATGTTGCCTGCTTCAGACCTGTCACATATCTGAGCATCAAGGACATAACTGTAATCCGTCCCATGATATTCTGTGACGAGAGCAAGATAACCTCCCTCGCCGAAAGATACAACTTCCCTGTTGTTAAGAGCAAGTGCCCTATGGACAAAAACACAGAGAGAGAACGGACAGGCAACCTTATAAAAGAGCTGTCTGAGCGTTACCCCGACCTGAAGTCAAAAATCTTAGGAGCCTTGGAGAGAGGCTCAATCAGCGGTTGGTAATCGCAAATTCTCCGTCAGGAGAATTTGCAACGATATAAATCCCGTGCGGGATTTATATCATATCGCATCGGAACACAGTGACGATATATCGCACGAGCAAAGCAAGTATATCGGGTTTGCAAAGCAAACATATCGTCAAAAACAATAAAACGGCTCACATCAAAGATAGATGTAAGCCGTTATCTTAACTTAATACATATACAGTTACATTGCGTCTGCCCCAGTTTACACACTGGTTGTAGGTAGGATAGAACACATCCACAAGCACAGAGCCGCTCATAAGAGCTCCGCCTGTATCAACCGCTGTGGCATAGCCGTAAACCACACTGCCGTCAGAGGACACAATATACAGCTTTGAGCCATAGGGAATTACATTGGGATTAACTGCAACGCCGCCATAGTACACAGGCACCCCTGTGGCTGTGATAGCACCCTCTGCCGCGTAGTAGGCAGTAGATGTACCTGTCAGCTTCTTTGTGTAAGCAACCGTGTTGCCTGAAGCATCTGTGAAGGTGCCTGCCTTATTGCTGACAGATGCACCCTGAGAGGGCTTTGATGAGGAGCTGCTCTGAGTCTTGGGCACTCCTGTACCGATAAGCTTTATCTGGTCAACAGGCTCCCTGGTGACCTCCTCGCTTATAACAACAGACTCTGCAAGCTCTCCGTCAATATACTTATTCTTGGATACAACAGTTCTTTCGCCTTCGATACCATACCGTGTAATCTTGGATGTACCTGCAAGCATACTGCTTGTTTCCTCAGACACATAGCCATAGTCGATAGACTCAACTGCTGTTTCTTCTTTATACTCAATACGCTGTACTACAATCTCGATTCCGTCGTATATCTCATCGGAAAGTGAGGGATAAACCACATCATCCTCTGTAAGCTCTACGCCTAAATCAGCAAGCAGTGCCTCAACAGTACCTGATGATACATTATAAGTCTCGGTCTCGCCGCCGATTGTCACAGTTGCACCGCAACCGGCGGTAACTGTAATCTCCATAGAAGGCGTAAGCGGTGTGTCAGCTGGGGGTGTAATCTCCTCTGTTCCTGTAAGAGTGATGCCTGCCTTTCTGATTGCATCTGCAACAGTACCCTCTGTACACTCTACAGCAATCACCTGACCGCGGTAATCAACCTTTACCTCAAAGGCTCTCACTATAGTAAGGGCAACACAGCCCTTGCCGTCAGTGCGGATTACCTTGTCGTTCTCGCTGACTACTATATCCGCTTTGTCAAGAATCTGGTCGGTATATACATCGGATACATCCGACACAGCCTCATCAGGGGAAGCAGTATGTGCCTGCACCGTCAACACAAACACACATACAAGAATAGCCATCAGCCCCACACAAAGAGCAGAGATGAGTTTTCTGTTCACGGCACATCACATCCTTTCTTTTATCCGTAAAACAGTGTCTGCCAAAGCCACACATAGGTGCCCTCAGCATATGACACTTGCATTATATTCAGATTTTCAACAGGTGTCAAATTGTTTTGGAGTTAAAATTTGTGCACATTGCACAATATAAGTTGTAAAATCAAGTTGACTCATCCGCTTTTATTTCTTTATGGGAATTATCGCACCCCCGAAAACTGTAAAAAAGCAACAGAAATCAATTGTTACAAAAATGTAATAAAAAATGACAGCGATGTAATGGTTCGTTGTCGTTTTTTATCCGATTTTTCGCTGTGTTTCTTTTTTGTCATTGGCTTAACAATGGGCTTTTCGGGGATGTTTTTCGACATATTTTTCTTTTAAATCAACAAAACACAAGCCGTTTTTTGGATGTATTTTTGTAATTAAAGCGGTAACAAATTCGCCTGTATACAGCATATAAAAAGCCGTCGGAAAAACCCGACGGCTCAACTTATAGATAAAGCAGTACTCGTGGCTCCCCTTTGCAGGGGCGGCACGTATTTTCTTGAATGTTAATCAAAAGTTCTGTACAGTGCCACCACTGTGCCAAGGAGCACAACCTCATCGGTGATGATAGGCTCGTAATCATCATTCTCAGGCTGAAGGCGGAAGTGACCCTCCTCCTTATAAAAACGCTTCACTGTTGCCTCGTCCTCAATCATAGCTACAACGATATCTCCGTTATTGGCTACGGGTGTGCGGTGAACAACAACAATATCTCCGTCCAGAATACCTGCGTTTATCATACTCTCGCCCATTACACGCAGAGCAAAAAGCTCTCTGCCTCGTCTGAGGCTCTCGCTTATGGGGATGTACATCTCGATGTCCTCCACAGCAAGTATAGGTACACCTGCTGTGACCCTGCCCAGTACAGGTACTGAGGCCGAGCGGTCCATACCGCTTACCTTGATACAACGGTTGAAGCCGCGCTCACGCTCAATGAGACCTCTCTCCTCCAGAGTCTTCAGATGCAGATGCACTGTGGAGGTAGACTTCAGCCCTGTGGCGGCACAAATCTCACGCACTGAGGGGACTCTCTGCTCCTGAGCACACTGAGTGATGTAATCGTAAACCTTCTGCTGGCTTTTGGTCAAAGGCTTCATACACATTTCTCCTTTCATAATACACATACTATATATAGAAACAAGGGATAAATCTTCTTATAATCCATACTGTAATCATACTATAACATATATAAAAGAAAAAATCAAACATTTGTTTTAATTTTTACAGATAATTTCACGAAAAATACAATATAAATTCAGGGTAAGTTAATAACTTATTCACCAAGTCTCGCAAAGCTTTGCTATAATATAATTGTACCTGATGAGACCGCAACTCACAGGTACCGTCAGAGAGAGAATGACGAATGTTCTACCCTCCTATACAGGCTGCAGCCTGTACACGGTCAACCTGAGCGATATGGGTGCAAACCGCAGGACCTGATACCCCTGTGTGATTTTTGTTCCTATATCCTCAGGCTGACCGGCAAGTGAGACTACTTGCATCCCCTCATTTTTCCGAAGGCACCGTACTAAACTCTGGTACGGTGCCTTTGGTTTTGACACAAATTATTCTGTATGCGTCACAATCCGCTCTCTTTTTATTGCACAGCAAAAAATTATGTGTTATACTATAAATTAGAAAATTAGTGTCTTTGATATATTAAAGGCAAGTGTATAATACAGCTATTTCTATTTATAGAAAGGATTTGAATATTATGTGCGGTATCTGCGGATTTACAGGCGAAGTAATCGACCGTAGCAAAACAGTGAGGAAGATGGCAGAGGTCATCACTCACAGAGGCCCCGACTCCTCTGGATTTTATGAGGATGACAAAATCGCTATGGGCTTCCGCCGTCTGAGCATTATTGATGTAGACGCAGGCCATCAGCCTATCTACAACGAGGACAAGACTCTTGTACTCACTTTCAACGGTGAGATATACAACTACAAAGAGTTACGCGAGGAGCTTATAGAATCAGGTCACACCTTCTATACAGAGACAGACAGTGAGGTGCTTGTTCACGGATTTGAGCAGTGGGGCGAGGATATGCTTATGAGGCTCCGCGGTATGTTTGGCTTTGCTATCTACAACAAAGAGGACGGCTCTGTGTTCATTGCCCGTGACTTCTTCGGCATCAAGCCTATGCACTATACCGTCATTGACGGCGAGCTTGTGTACGGCTCTGAGATTAAGAGCATCCTTGAGCATCCTAAGTTTGAGAAAAAATTTAATATAAAAGCACTGGATAATTATCTTTCATTCCAGTATGTAGTACCCCCCGAGACCTTCTTTGAGGGTGTATACTGTCTGCTTCCCGGACACTTTTTGTGGTACAAGCACGGCGAGGTTATGACCGAGCGTTACTTTGAGGCAAAGTTTGACCCTGATGAGAATTTAAGCGAAGATGACGCAGTAAATATGATTGAGGCCGCCTTTGAAAATTCCGTCAACGCACACAAGATTGCTGATGTTGAGGTTGGCTGCTTCCTGTCCTCAGGTGTTGACTCAAGCTATGTGTCCACCTATTTTGCAGACCAAAAGACCTTTACCGTTGGCTTTGACTTCGGAGAAAAATACAACGAAATAAGCTGGGCATCCCGACTTTCTGAGAAAATCGGCGTTGACCACCATACCAAGCTTATCAAAAGCGAGGAATTCTGGGATGCTGTACCAAAGGTGCAGTATTTTATGGACCAGCCTCTTGCCGACCCCTCCTGCATAGCTCTGTACTTTGTATCCAAGCTTGCGTCAGAGCATGTCAAGGTTGTGCTTTCAGGCGAGGGTGCAGACGAGCTGTTCGGCGGATATCAGGTATACCGCTCACCTATGAATCAGCGTCTTTATCACAAGATTGTTCCCTATCCTGTGAGAAAGCTTCTGCGTAATATTGCACGGAAAATGCCCGATATCAAGGGACGCGACTACCTTATCCGTGCCTGCGACCCCTTGGAGGAAGCATTCATCGGCAACGCATTTATGTATAATTACGAGGAGAAGTGCGAGCTCCTGAAGGACCCCTCCATTGCAACCCGTCCTCAGGATGTAACCAAGCCCTTCTACCGCAGAGCAAGAAAATACGACGATGTTACCAAGATGCAGTATCTGGATATCAACCTGTGGATGGTTGGCGATATTCTGCTGAAGGCTGACCGAATGAGTATGGCAAACTCTCTGGAGCTGAGAGTTCCCTTCCTTGATAAAGAAGTGTGGAAGGTTGCTTCCAGAATTCCCGCAAAGCTTCGCGTAAACAGAGTAAATACCAAGTACGCACTGCGTCAGGCGGCACTCAGACATCTGCCTCAGGAGACAGCAGAGAAAGAGAAGCTGGGCTTCCCTGTGCCTACCCGTGTATGGCTCAGAGACGAGAAATACTACAATGTAGTCAAGCAGGAGTTCCAGTCTCCCACTGCACAGAAGTTCTTTAATATTGATGTGCTCCTGAGCTGGCTTGATGACCACTACGAGGGAGTTGCTGACACCAGTCGTAATGTATGGACAGTGTATGTGTTCCTTATTTGGTACAAGCAGTATTTTGAGGAAGTAACTGCAACAGAGATTAAAGAGGATGCAATTGCCGAGGTTGAAGCTATTGCCGAGAACGAAACACAGGAGATAGCACAGAGCACCATCGGTACTCCTGACCCTGAGCGTCTGGATGCCCTGTTCGGTATGGCGTTTGACGACGAGGACGGAGCAGGCATTGACGAAAACCTTATAGAAGATACAGCTGCTCCTGCAGAAAACTCTGAGGAATGATTATAAAGTGAAAGTACACAACTACCCCTGCAAGCTGAGCAGTCCCACTGCAGTGGCTCTGGGACGGTTTGACGGCGTACACCTTGCACACAAGGCAGTAATCAGTGCCGCAGTGAGTGAAAAATCAAAGGGACTCGTCCCTGCAGTTTTCACCTTCTGCGACAATCCCAATAAAAAAGCCTCCTTTCTTCTGGCAACAGAGGAAGAAAAGAGGCAGTTAATAAAAAATTGCGGCACAGAGATTATGATAAACGCAACCTTTGACTCTGTGTGCAATCTTTCGGCACAGGAGTTTGTGACCCTTGTGCTCAAAGATGCTCTGGGTGCAAAGGCTGTATTCTGCGGCTACAACTACCGCTTCGGCAAGGGTGCATCGGCAGATGCTCACACCCTGCAGACTCTTTGTGAAAAAGAGGGTATAGAGGTCACCTGTGTTGAGGAGTTTGTCACAGAGGACATCACTGTTTCCTCCACCGAGATACGAAGTCTGCTGTCTGCAGGCGATGTTACAAAAGCAAAACGACTTCTTGGCAGAGCATACACCCTCAGCGGACAGGTAGTCCACGGCAACGCCATCGGCAGGACTATAGACACCCCTACCCTGAATGTAGCTGTCTCACCTGAGAAGCTCCTGCCCAAGTTCGGCGTTTACGCCTGCTATGCATTGATTGACGGCAAAGCCCACAAGTCAGTAGCCAACATAGGGCTCAAGCCCACAGTAGGCTCCGAGTCCCCTACGGTTGAGGCATTTCTCCTTGACACACAGGGGGATTTCTACGAAAAATGCGTCACCCTTGAGCTTGTGTCATTTATCCGTCCGGAGCAGAAGTTTGACTCCCTTATACAGCTCAGAGAAGCTATAGACAAAGATATAGAAAAAGCAAAAGAAGCCCTGAAATAAATCAAAACCCGATGAAAATGGGTGATGTTCTTAGTGGAAAATTGAAAATCCTTCAACTTCAGTCAAGAACCAGCATCGCATTTGTATGGACAAATGCAGAATGGGCTAAGCCCAAACCCAGATTTACAAACAGAAAGAGAGAACAAATCGGTTTATAGCCGAAATGTTCTCTCTTTTTTGTTAGGCGATATGTTTGCAAGCAAACGCGATATACTCGCTTTGCTCGTGCGATATATTGTCGCTTTGCGCCAATGCGATATGATATAAATCCCTTCACGCCCAAGAGGGCATATCGCAAGGCGTAGCCTTATATCGCTCCTGAAGGGAATATCGCAAATCCCGCAAGGGATTTATATCGCTGCGTGTTCTCCGTTAAGGATAACACGCTAATCATCGGTTTTTTTACTTTTGATTATCTGATTTTAATAATCCTCTACATCAAAGGGTCTGTCTTTATAATAAAAAGGTTTGTCCTCGTCGGTAATCTCCCGATATACTTTGCAAGGATTGCCGAATGCCACCACATTGGCAGGTATGTCTCGGGTAACTACACTTCCTGCACCGATAACCGACCCGTCACCGATTGTCACGCCCGGGCAAATTACAACATTTGCACCAATCCACACCTTGTTGCCGATAGTCACAGGGATTCCGTACTCGTACTTTTTTCTCGATTCGGGGTGGATGGGGTGTCCTGCGGCAGTAATGGTAACATTAGGTCCAAAGAGCACATCGTCACCGATTCTGACTATGTTGCAATCCAGCACAATCAGATTATAATTGGCGTAGAAATTCTCCCCAAGCTCAATATTACAGCCGTAATCGCAGTGAAAGGGCGGCTCAATGTAGACGCTCTCTCCTGTTTTGCCCAGAAGCTCTCTGAGGATTTCATTCTTCCTGTCCATATTATCGGGAGCAAGACAGTTGTACTCCTGCAGAAGGAGTCTGGTGTTCATCATCTTTGCACGGGTCTCGTCATCTGCGTGATACGGAAGCCCCGCGAGCATTCGCTCAAACTGAGTCATCTCAATCCTCCTGAGCTTTTTTATCAAGCTGTTTCATTCTCTTATAGCGGTACAGCACATTCTGTGCCCACTCTCGGTCAATCTTGATAAAACCCGACAGCTTTCTGTCCTTGATTGCCATTTCGCTGACAATGGTCACCGCCTTGCCGTATATCTCAAGTCGGGCTGACTGCACATAGGGCTCGTGCTCCTTACCTACAAAGAAGGTAAATCCCATGGTGTTTTTCTCTCTGTCATACATAGACAGGTAGCCCTCCTCAACCTGTGAGAGGCCGTATTTTTTAGCCACCATCTCGGATATAACAAGCTTTGTAATCTCCACCGCCATATCGTCAAGCCCTGACTCAAAGATAAACACCTTCTCCTTGAAGCTGTTAAAGTCTGACGCAAGACGCTTTCTGATTCCGCGGAGCCGCTCGTACTTCTGCTCAAGCTCTACATCCTCAAGCTGAAAGCGGTCCACCTCAGGAATCATATATATCATAAAGCGGTTTTTCATATCATTATAAAGTACAGGATATGTGAGCCTTGCCTCGTGTCCGCAGGCAGTGCACCTGAACTTGAAGAGCCTCTCGTCCATTACATCGGCACGCAGTGTGGGCTCGTTGGTTGCATTTATGCTCATATAAAGCTTCGCCTCTGTGCACTCAGAGCACTTGGGGCAGGCAATTTTCTTTACAACTACATTTGCCACTGTTTGTCCTCCTTATATATAAAAAGCAATCTGCATATTTAATCTATTTTATTATATCACGGGTAGAATAAGAGTCAAAGGCTTTTTACAAATTTTTATTGATTTTATTCTTAATTAGTGTAATAATATAGATGTGTATATCTTACATAACACACTACTGATACAACAATCACAGAAATGAGGTCTTTATATGAGCAACGATTACACTCCTTCCAAAGTTATGGGCGAGCTGTTTGTAGACGCAACCAAGGAAATAGTAGAGCGTACAAGAATCAAAGGACAGATTGCACGCCTGCAGGAGATTATGGCGGCAGATAAAAAGCGTCTGCGTAACGCATATGCAGAGATAGGCCGTATGTACTGCGAGGGCACACTGGAGAAGAACAAAGCCAGAGTAGAGATGCTCTATGATACAATCGACCACCTGAAGCTCCGCGAGGAGCGTGCAAAAATCCGCCTTGAACAACTCAGAAAGGCACACTCTGTTGATGAGTGCACAGTTGCATTCAGAGAAGAACTGGAGAGCAAGGTTCAGCAGGCAAAGGACAAAACCGCCGAAGTTGCAAGAGATTTGAGCACAAAGGCAAAGGCCGCTGTGGATAACCTGCCCGACAAGGCACAGGAGACCATCACCACCATCAAGCAGAAAGCATCCGTTGCCGCAGATAAGGCTAAAGCCGCTGTGGACGAGGTTGCATCCCGTGCAACTGCCGCTGTATCACGCATAGGAAGCGGCGAAGGATCAACTGAGGAGGAATACCCCGAGGGCGATGAATTCCGCGATATGTACGATGAGTTTGAATACGAAGATGAGTACGAGGACGACAACTACATTGAGGAATACTCTGAGGAGGACCAGGCGGCAGCCGCAGATATCGGTGCAATCCTTGGCAGTATTGACCTGACACTCAAAGAGGTTGACGAGGCAGACCCTGCTCCTGCCGAAGAGACTGCTCAGGAGGCTCCTGCTGACACAGATTCCACCGATGACAGCTCCTCTGCTGACGGCGAATCCCCCGAGTCCTTCGACTTCTGATAAAAATCTACATCCACTCAGGCACACCCAAGCATTTGGGTGTGCTTTTTTCTTTACAACTTACCTCATTTATCGTACAATGAAAGCATAAAAGCCAAAGGGGGCAATTTTTATGAAAAGAACAAAACACATTCTCTGTATGTTCCTTGCACTTGTGCTCATTATCACATCTGTTCCCGCCCTGTCTTTGAGTGCATCTGCCTCAAGCTCAAGTCTCATCGCCAACTCCTCTTTTGAATATGACGGCGGTTGGGCAACAGGCAGTATCTACAGAACAACAGACAAAGCCCACACAGGCAGTTATTCCGTTAAGTGCTCTGCACGCGGAGGCTCTGTGTGCGTTGCAAACCACTCTACGGTTTCTGTTAAGCCACAGACCGACTATCTGTACAGCGGCTACATCTATCGTGCAGATAACTCCACATGGGGTTATATTGATATGAACGACCGCACAGGAGAGCTTCAGCTTCTGAATATCGACTCCTACGGTAAGTGGGTGTATGTATCGGGAGTATGGAACAGCGGCAGTGCTACCTCTGTGACTCCAAGACTTGTAGTTGAGCCCAACTATTCCATCAACCAGCATCTTGGTGCAGGCATAACAGGCGATGTGTGGTTTGACGATGTTACCCTTACAGAGATTGTCTACGATTCCTACGACGAGACTCCCCCTGCCCTTTCTCAGAATGCAAAGTCCTACACTCTGCAGAATTCTGACATAACAGCCACAATCACCACAGATAACAACAAAGAATACCTGACCTCTCTTACAAACAAGGCTACAGGCACAAACTGGATAGACAAAGCAAGCGAACTGCCTTTGACCAATACATACACAGGGGGCAATATAAGCTGGACGCTCAAGGAAGCAACCCTTGATAATTCCAAACCCCTTGCAGGCACAGGCAAGGACGCCTGCCACACACTGACCCTTAAATACACAGGCAGTGTACAGGGTCTCAGCCTTAATTCTTATTACAAAATCTATCCCACAGGTCCTCTTTATCATTACAGTGATATTACAAACACCACAGGCAAAACTATCAGCTTCTCACAATCTGACCTTATCTGTGCAGATATTCAGCTGACAGCTCCTACCACACAGAACACCGTTTACCGCTTCAACCGCTCACGGTTTAACAACGGCTTTGACGGACTTTTCACCACAGGCGTGCTGACAGATAATGTGGGCAAGGACACCTTCATCAAATCCACTGTGGAGAACTCATGGCTTGCAAACTCAGGCACACTGCCCTTCAACATCATTCAAGGCAGTGCCGAGGGTCTGTACACAGGCTATGAGTGGAGCTACGGCGAGCTTTCTCTGAGAACTCAGGACAACGCAAAGAAAATCAGATTTTCTGCCTCTCTTGGCAGTGTAGCTGATACAATTGTGCGAGAAAACGGCGAGACCCTCACCATCCCCCCTGTGTTCATGGGTGCATACTCAGGTGACGCAGACGAGGGTAGCAATCAGATGAAAAAGTGGTTTTATAATCACCTTATGACAGAATCCCTCCGTGAGAATGAAAACGAGCCTCTCATTGAGCTTCATCTGCCGCTGTTCTCCGAGCAGGATTTAAAGGGCTACCTCTATGACTGCAACCTTGAGAGCTGGGGTGTAGAGCTGACCAAGATGGACTACTGGTGGACTGTTCCCTCTAACTCCGCCTTTGACGCAAACCTTGAACAGCAGTGGAACCCTTATCCCTCCAAGTGGCCAAATGGCATGACCTACGGCCACCTTGTCAAGGCAAGCTACCCCTCGGTCAAGACCTCACTCTATATGTGCGACACCTATCAGGGTGTGGATATCGGCACAAAGAGCGGCAGAGAAACACAGCTCAACGCTCTCAAGACAAGACTCTCAAGTTGGGATATTGACTACTGGCGAAGCGACTTTGATGTGCTCAAGCCCAACAACTACGCAAACCACGAAGGGCTTATGTATATTCTGCAGAGCCTTATTGACTGGAATGAGGACTTCCGCTATGAGCACTGCTCCGCAGGCGGCTCACTGAAGGACTTCGCTACTCTGCAAAAAATGACCTTTATGACAATGGAGGACTCAGGCGGAGCGCTGAATCACCGAATGGCGTTCTACTCCAACTCCTATATGATAAACCCCGTTCAGCTCAAGTTCGATATGGGCTTTGACTGGCGGCCTGCCGATTCCAACGAACAAAACCTAATTAACAGCAATCAGCAGGAGTGGATAACCTACAATGTCCGCACAGCTATGATGGGCGCAATGATGATGCAGAATGTGTCCAACCGCTTAAACAGTCAGGAGCTGTCCGCTCTTAAAGAAGGTTGGAGTCTTTATAAGGAGAAACAGCGTCCCATACTGCGCGGTGCTGATGTATATCATGTTCTGCCTATGCCTACAGGTAACACCATCGACGGCATTGAGTATTACAACGAGAGCATCGATCAGGGCTCACTGTTCCTTTTCCGCGACAAATCAGGCGAAACAAGCAAAACAGTGAAGCTCAAGGGACTTGACGCATCAGGCACCTACAAGCTGACCTTTGAGGACAGGACAAACCTTAACTGCACAAAGTCGGGTGCAGAGCTTATGTCTGCAGGTATCACCGTCACTGGCATGAACAGCGCCTACGACAGCGAGATTGTGTGGATAGAGCGTAGCGATAAGGAAATTGAAATCCCCACAACTGTCCCTACAACTCCTACAGAAACAACCACCTCCGAGCCTGACACCCTGCCTGCAACAGCACCTGCACAGCCCTCCGAGTACATTATTCTTGGCGATACAGATTTGGATAAGGATGTAAACATTAAAGACGCCACAGCAATCCAGAAGCACATTGCAAATCTGGAGATGCTCTCGGATAAGACACTGCTGTGTGCAGACTCCGACCAAAACAACGAGGTCAACATCAAGGACGCCACAGCCATCCAAAAGCACATTGCTGGCATCCCTACGGGCTATCCCATTGGCGAGAAAATTTACATCACTCCCCAGGTCACACCCCCTGTGACAGAAGCAACAGACCCTGCGCAGACCTCTATGCCTACAGAGAATAACACCGTGTCCCCCGATGGCACTCATGTATATATGAAGAATACCGCAGGCTGGAGCGATGTTTACTGCTACTACTGGTCAGACTCCGAGGGTGAAGCATATCCCTGGCACGGTGTAAAAATGGAGCAGCTGACAGATGATATTTATTACTACGAAGTTCCTCAAAAATATCAGAACATAATCTTCAACAACGGTCAGGGCACCCAGACCGCCGACCTGAAAACAAGCTACACACTTATCTTCAACAACACCTCAAACCAATGGGAATCCTTTGAATTAAACTAAGCGCACAAACAGCAACCGCCGAAGTGAATTTATCACCTCGGCGGTCGTTATTTTTATCCATATTTATTTTCACTTATTCTCGGCGGCTTCGTTCTCGCGGATTCTTCTTGCTATCCATCGGGGTATACCCTCAGGGTCTGTGCACCACACACAGAAGCTCACCACAGCAAGCCAAAGAAAAAGCATCCCGAAGGTAGCATCTGTCAACACACCGATATTTGCAAACAGATATCCCACAAAGGAAACCATCAGCAGTAATGCAGGCACAAACCAGCATTTCTTTGCAAAGGAACTCAGGCTCTTCAACACCCTTACCTGTGACAGTATAATCAGTACGGCAAACAAAAGTCCTGCAATCTCAAACACATCAACAAACACAAGGGTACAGATTTCCTGCGCTGTCTTCTGTGCTTCAGAAAACCACAAATCCGTGCAGATTCCAACTATTTTTTCTAATGCTACAACCGAGAGTCCCAAGCCGGGCAGCACAGGGTTTACTCTGAAAGCTCCCACCGCCATAAGCACATAGCCTGCCAGTATTATCAAATCCTCAATCAGCAGGTTAAGCTCAAATATCTCCACATCCAGATATATCGTCAGATGTGTCAGACAGCTGTAAACCCCCACGGCACACAACATCAGACACAACGCCGCCGTGATAGCCCTGCGTCTGGGATGTACACACCCCAAATCCATATAATCCCATCCAATCCATACATACCTGTGCAAGCAAAGCACGCACAGAAACACCGAACACGGTGCAACAGTAATTATACCCCTATACCGCACAAAGTCAAGGCAAAGCCGAAATTTTAATTAAAACTTAATTAGCAGTAACAAAAAAGAGCGGATCCCTCCGCTCAATTTTATTTGCCATTTATATCTTTGATGATCTGCAAAATATGCTCTGCCTGCTCAGGGGTCAGCTTTTCAATTTCGTTTATGAGCTGTTTTGTCTTTTGGGGTGACACGGTGTTATTGTTAAAGAATTCTTGCGGAGTAATGCCAAAGTATTCGCATATATAAATAAACCCTGTCAAAGACGGCAAGGTCCTTTTGTTTTCGATCTTGTTTATATAACTTTCGCTCTGTCCCAGTGACAAGCTCATCTCTCTTGCTGATACGCCCTTTTGAACTCTCAGCTCAGAAACCCTCTTATAAAACCACTCGATGTAATCCATACTACACACCTCCGTCTGTATATAGTATAAATCCCTCAAGGGCTATTTATATGGAATGTCAGTATATAAATTTGTTGACATATGTAATTTGAGGATATATAATATAAACAAACGGGGAATTTAAGTATATATGCCCGTAATTTTATATTTTGAAAGTGGGTAATTTTATGAAAAAGTTTATCGCATTACTTATGGTTGTTATTTTAGGGATTTCACTTTGTGCGTGCGGAGAATCTTCCCAAGATACAAAAGAGTTATACATATCAGAATATAATAAAATAACTGACTTATCGCAAACCTGCGAAAGCATATGTGATGTTGTTATTGATGTTTGGGAAATCGTTGGGGCAGATTCCGCAGCTGCTTGTTTATCTTATATGGCAAATGTGCCTGATGACTTTGAGGCTTTTTGGGATGCCAGTGAAACTCCTATGGAAAAACTATGGCAATGTGAAATCGCAGAAGAATATGGTTGGCTACATAATTCTTCATTTGGCATAAGCCTTAATACAGATGCTATGGAATTTCACACTATGTGTAAAGATTATAAAAATGCTTGTATAAAAGCCGAAGAACTCAATAATGAAATCGAAGCAGATATAAAATCTCTTAGGAATACATATGGTGATAAGTTTGAATCTGAATTTGGAACATTAAATGAATTATATGTCGAAGTTAGTGTTTTTGTTGATTTTAGCTTAAACCCATCAGGAAGTCTGATTAGTTATACAAGCGACTATAAAAACTATGAACAAAATATAGATAAGCTAAGTAAAGCAGCTGATATTTATTAACCAAACTCCGCTTCCTTCGTTTATGCTCCCAAAAGAGAAATATATTTATAAACAGCCCGGCGGCTCAGGTCGCACACCCTCGCAAGCTCTGACACATTCAGATTGTCTAAGATCACATAAACAAAGTATAAAAGGCTTCCGAAAAATCGGAAGCCCTGTAATATTTATAGATTATTCTCCAGATATTCAATAAACTTCAGAGGACTCTTTGCCTCAGATTCAAACCCTTTATAATTAACAGGTGTCCTGCCAAAATCCGTGTCAATTTCTTCAGCATTCTCATAGACCAGAAGATTACTGCTATCAATATAATCGTTATATTCAGGATTTGTATTATTGGTAATAAGCTTACGCTTGTATGTACAAGCCTCATGCAAACGCAATGTCGGCGCACAGCTTCCGCCTTGAATTATCTCAAGTACACATCTGCTGCTATTTACATTTTTCAGATTTTCTCTATAGCTTATGGGAGAAATATAGTGAAGCCCTTCTCCTTCAATTCTGTCCTTCTCCTGAGTTCCACAAATAATGAACTTGCATTTGCACCCTGCATCTGACAAAACTCTGTATGCAGAGTGAATTTCCTCAAGCCTATCCTTTGCAAAACCGAGAAAATACACATCATTTTCAAAGGTATCAGGTGTTGTGACCTCCTCAACAGCACCGTAAAAATCAAGGGGGAAATAATCCACCCCGTACTCCTCTGCCTCGCCCTTATCATATGTAACAATCATATCAGACACTGATTTTACTTTGCTGATATCCCATTGTTTTTTAGAAATCAGGTCGCAATATATAACGACCGCCTTGTTATCAGGGTTAAGCTTCTTTATATAGTCATAGAGAGCAGGTGTCTGGTCAATATACTTTCCACTGTGAAAAATGTAACAACACGGCTTATTGTTATTAAAGTTCTGCTTGCACATCCTTTTGAACCAAACACCCTTGAAAGGAAGTGTGAGTATTCTGTTGACCTTTGCCGACCAATGAACAAAAAACAACAATTGCTTTAGCTTGCCTGATTCAAAAGCGTGTTTGTATATACGCACAAAAGGATACTTTTTCAAAGGCCAGAAAATCGGCTCATAACATTCTTCAAAAAAATTATACAAGACATAATTATACTTTGTATCCACTTTATTCCCGTCCTTTGATTTCAATTCAGCCCGCAATCTGTTTTTTACAAATCCGCCAAATTCACTTTCAATAAAATTATACCTCTATGTAAGATAAAGTCAATACTATCCGCACACAAAACCGTTTTGTATTCTACCGCAGAACACCTCAATTACAGAAAGGCTTCCGATTTCTCGGAAGCCTTTACCTATACCGCGATTATATCAAATCAGCGGTGAAGTATATATATAATATACATTCTCCATCTGACTTATTTCTAAGAGATCAGCCCTCTGAGCCACAACTGCAAAGCCGTAGATGCTCAGACCGTTTTCTTCTATATCTCTTGCAAGTTGCTCAAAGTAATGCTCAGAAATTACACAGCCTGCCATCTCGCGGAAATCTTCTCTTTCAGCCATATAGCGGAGCATACTTACCATGTGGGTTTCCATAACATCAGCAGAGATAGTGTCCTCAGAGTAATCCTCTACAGTTTCTATCATATCAAAGTAGTTGAGGTATGGGTACTTTTCATCATCATAAGCCATCTGACTTGCACCGCTATGATACATAAATCCTATGATATCCTGTGCTGAATAATCGCCGCTCTCCTGACTACAGCACACAGCACACCACTCGGGATTCACACCATGTGCTTCGCACCAGGCTACAAACTCGTCGTAAGTCATAACCTTATCAAGAGTAATATAACCCACATAGTAGTCTGTATCGTCCAGTTCCTTAAGTTTCTCCAGTGCGTTTTCAGCACTACCTGCCGCACCTGCGCCTCCATGACCGATAACATTTTTAATTTCACCTGCTACAAAGGCGTTTGACGTAGGAAGTTTAAACAGCCCGTCGGTATACAGATTCAGATTTCCTTTTTCAACTGTTCCGTACACATCTCTGAACTGGCTGTTTACACTGAAATTCTGCATAATGCGGATATCGTAGTTGCCGTAGCCCTCTCTGTCAACAATTACTTTTGTACGATAGTAGCCGGGAGTAAACAACTCGGTGTAAACCGCAGTGTCAAGGCTCATCTGATTTGTCTCAATGCCATTATACTCGCCTAGCACCTTTGCAGGGTTATAATAGCAGGCATCAACAATATAAGGCAGTGCAGTGACAGTTATAAGCACCACCGCCAGCACAACCACACCGACAGCCACGCCTAATTTAATAAACGCCCTGCGGATAGATTTGTTTATCATTTTCATAAACTTTTTGTCGTCTCCGCTCTCAGCAAAAGCACTGTCAGTCTGAATATCCATATCCGAAAACTCGGGTATTCCCTCAGCCTCAAACAGATACTCCGATATTGCCTCCTGCTTTTCAATTTCTTTTTCAACCTTTTCTCTTTGTTCCTTGTCCAGCTCTCCGCTCTTATAAAGCTCTAATAATTCCTTATATGTCATAACCGCTCGCCTCCATAATTTTTCTGATTTCTCTTTTTCCTCTGAAGCTCAGCACCCGCACATTCTCAGGACTTAGTCGCAGTACAGCTGCAATCTCTTTCTGAGACAAACTGCCGAAATACTGCATGACCAAAACCTCCCGCTTCATCCTGTCAAGGCATTGCAAGGCCTCATAAAGCAGCCGCGTCCGCTCCTGCTCTATTATCTGCTGTGGTACATCGGCGTCCTCTGCCGATACATCTCTCAACTGCTCAATATCCAACTTGCTCTTTTCTTTTTTGGTAAGATTCAGAAACAGATTCCTCGCCACCATATAAAGCCACGCACGCATATTGGTGTGATTTTCTGAAAGTGAAAGACAAGCCCTGAGAAAAGTCTCCTGCAGTAAATCCTCCGTAATCTCCCGATTCTTGCAAAGAGAGTACAGATAAAGATACAGCTCTCTGTGATACTTCTGATATAGTTCTTTCAAAAGCCTGCTATCCATACCCTCTCCCCTTTCGTCTTATATTTCCGAAGCACTTCTGTATATATAACAAATTTTGCAATCAAATGTTACATATGCAAATTATTGTTCAGCATTTTTGTTGTGTTCTTCAACCAATCCTAACTTTTATTCAGAATTCATCAAAAGCCATCATAAACATCTCAATATATTCTTATTGACACACACAGCCACAAAATATATAATGAAAAAAGATATATTACACACATCATACCATGTCTATTAGAAAGGAACCGAGATGCAATGTTAGATAATACCAAGCCTACTATAGCATTTTTGTTGGTGGTTCACAACAACCCTGAGCAGGTAAATATGTTTATTAATCTACTGCTCACTTATGAAAACAGTTACATATATGTTCATGTTGATGCCAAAAACCCAAATATGGTCTCCCAGATAATTAAATCGGAGAGAGTTACTATTTTGCCGGAACATTATGATGTGCAATGGGGCGACTATACTCAGATTACGGTAAACAATTATCTCTTGAACTACGCTGTAACAACACAACACCACGATTTTTATTCATTGCATAGCGGTGCAGATATGGCAATACGCCCTCTTCATGAGTTTGTTTCACACCTCAACGAAACAAACTGTTATGCCTATTATGATGCACAAAAATTACCAACAACCTGGCAATACCGTGGCGGTTTTGGACGCATTGCACTTAACTGGCCGAAGATGTTCAGAAAAAGAGCAGGCAAACACTCCCCAAGAAGATATCTCCGTTCTTTATACGGCAGATTATATGGTGCCGGCATAATAAAAGGAAAGAAACTTCCTCCTGAGTATACCTTTTATGGCGGTCACGACTGGTTTACCATCAGCGAAGACTGCGTTAACGATCTTCTTGCTTTCGTTGACAGCCATCCTGATTTTGAGTCCTTGTTCATCAAATCCTTATCTGGTGCAGAAATATATTATCCTACTTTATTTGAAGCCTTAAAAAGCAACAAAAAAGTATGTAATAACTCTAATCTGAGATACGTTGATTGGAAAGACAGAGGACAAGACCTCCCTCCTGGCAGTCCAAACACTTGTTCAATGAGTTTCTTGGACGATATTATTGCATCCAAAAAGTTCTTTGCAAGAAAATTCAGCTTAGCCTATGACAGAAAAATAATCGAGTATTTTTTAGACACTTGCGGATACAAAGAATAAGCCAATCTGCAGGTACACATAAAGAACAAAAGCAAAAGGCTTCCGAAAATCGGAAGCCTTTTTATTTAGGTATGATGATACATAACACAAACATTTTAATTTTCTGGGAATTGATGTTCCTTTAGCACAATTTCTTCTTCATAAAAACCCCAGTTATCCTTGTCCCACAAATCTTGGGAAACACTGGCCCATCTTGCCTTGGGATAAGTATTCCCTTTGTTTTCACTGATATTCCACTTATCAGAAAGAATTATAAACTGTTCGTGCTCTGTTTTTTCATCGTTATTTATTTCTTTTCCTGTAAACGGATTTATAGGGTTTTGAATTAAATCCTTTGTTACCAAGGTAGGAACATCTGCGTTTGTCATAAACTCGTCAGATGTTGAAAATCCTGTACCATCAAAGTCTTTTACTAAAAGCAAAGGATAGAAAAACTCTGCATCTTTATAGGTATCTGCGGGCTCGCCATTTATCAGCTTTTCGTTCTGGTAGGTTGGAAATCCATGATCTGAAACAATGACTATCCGTGTATTGTCATAAATATCATTTTCTCTCAAATAATCCAACCAGTTACCTATTTTCTTTATTGCAGCAACATTCGCATGATACGAACCCATTTGTGTACTATTTGTTACCGACAATGTTTCTCCATCTACCGTAAATCTTTCAGCATTCTCTGAATCATATAACAAATTATCCACATGATAAGCGGGAACATAATCGGGCTCCTGCAAAATTACATTTTCGTGGGCTGTATTGTTAGCAAGGAATAAAAAAGTATTGTCTGTTGTATCCGAAACATTTGTCATATTTTCCAAATTCAACAAAACATTATAAGCTTCCATAAAACTTTTTTTATATCCACTTGCCACTGACATACTTTCCGCTGTCTGAATAGAATAAGCGTTTGATTCACTGGACGCCGGTTCAAAATATATGCCTCTATCATACAAAACAGGCTGAACACAAACGGGCATACACTTCATTATGCTTAAACAGAAAAAATTGCGATGATTACTTTGTGCAGATGTGCTTTTTTGAGTTTCATCAAGAAACTTGCCTTCGGTTATAAATGTTTGAATGTTCTCATACTCATCATAAATGGTTAAGTCTGGTATTTCTCTATACCCGGCATATGGCGGATCGCACACAGTAACATCATAGCCTTCGTTATCAAATAACACCGGCATAACTTTAAGTGCCTCATTATGCTTTTCTTCAAGAGGCTCATCGCTTCTTTTATTCATCTCCACCGGAGTATACTCATATCCACCCATTAGCGATGGACTTCCAAAAATCGTGTGGCCACCAAACGATACTGTATTAGAATAGTAAGTAAATCCATCGTACTGCTCTAATAAGTCTTTACTTTCATTAATTATGTACGGAAAATATTCCCCCATTGCTCTATCCAGCATTATTACTACAACATTTTTCCCTTCTTTACTTAAGGTGTATGTTGGCATTTTAGACATATCAACATCTGAAACTTCTGCAACAGATTTTGTTATAGTAACAGTATTAACCACAGACATCGCTAATACTGCAATAATTGCTGTTAATAAAACTGGAACAACAATTTTGTTAATTTTTTTGATGACAACAAAAAATACAACAATTACAGCAAATATTACAAGTAAATTAATTATTTGTTCTTGCAGGGTAAAATACACTCCGGTTTCATATTGCAACTCTGCAGAGATCGTTCCTAAATTTGTTCCAAAAAACATATAGTTTATTATCATAATTCCGCATAATATCCATATAAGGATATCAAACATAGCTTTTCCTTTTGGTGTAGCAAGCCAATAAAAAACTTGCAACCATACCAAAAATGTTCCTATAGATAAACTCAATGTACTTACAACATACAGCATCGGATTGGTAAGATCATACAGGTTCAGAAACTCCTGTGGTGAAGCAGAAATAATCGAAGTAGGTATCAGCGCTCCCACCAATAAAGATAGCAATACCGAACCCAACACAAATAGCTTTTTATTATGTTTAAAGCCTGATGATTTTGCAACCCAGGAAATCTTTACTTTTAACAACATAACCCCTAAAGGAACAACCATTAGTATACCGAACAGAATCAAAGCTACTTTCTTGGCTAATGTTCCGGAGAACAAAAAGGAGCTAAAACCTATTATAGCAACACCCAAAACAGCCATAATAACACAAATAACTCTTTTGGGGTTCTTCACTTTATAAAAAATAGTTTTAACCAAAGAAAAAACATTGTTCATTGTCCAATAAAAGACTAGTCCGGAAGGTGATGAATAAAGAAAGACCAAGAAAAACAAAGCCATTCCATATAACTGAATCTTGGTTTTCAAGGGAAAACCCTTTAAATAAATGGCACTGGAAATTATATTTACAAGAGTCATTAAAATCGGGAGCACATTTATTGCTATTCCCCCAATAATCAGCAATCCATCCGGTGAACCCAAATCCTTTATTGGTCCAAATGATGTCCCACTTAAAATTTTTAAATGGGACAAAAACTGATACGCAGCCATAAAAAACGGAATCTCTAAAAGCAAGGACACCGAACCTTTTAACGCATCAGTTGGTTTATAATTGTTTTGTCTGTAATAGGTTTGCAATATCATCATCTTCTCGTCACCCGAGAAAGACTTTTTTATATGCGACACTCCGTTATGGAGCTTATTCTCTATAACTCTTGCCTCTTCTTGCATTGCATCAGCGCGTTTGTATAAAGGAAGCACCAGAATGTTTATCAACAGACTCAAGAAAACAATAGAAAGGCCAGGATTATATGTAAATGCATATGCAATTTCAAATATATATTCAAACAATATCTTCAGAGGCCCAATAAAAATATTTTCCAGTATAGATAAAAAATTCATTTTAAACCTCCTTTTTTACTACATTTAGTTCTTCATATTTATTCAAAAGGTAATCAACTACACAATCAGTTCCTTTACTCGGATTTGCCCAAGTTTCTGCCTTAACATCCGCTCTGCCTTTTGCATATTGAGAATCATCAATACAGATGTCTATTACATCTTTAAGATTTTCCATATTTTCGTCTGTTAACTCCCTGCCAATTCTTGGCAACGCTGTAGCTGTCCATAAAGGCTTATTTAACCACCATGCATCATAAACACTAATATCAATTTTAGGATTAGTGTAAATAATAGGCTTGTTGTAAACCAAAGAAAAGTCAAAAGTAACGCCCGAAAAATCGGAAATGAGAATATCTGCACGCTTTAACACTTCAAAATTATCGTTATCCCTGTTCCATTCAAGATTTTCATTCTCGGGGTACTCCGTCATAAGTTTATCCATTAATTCTTTTTCAGAAGAAAACGATTGGGGGTGAGGGCGTATTATAATCCGATATCCCGTTTTTAACAAAGCATCAATTATTTTACCGCCATACACTCCAAAAATAGCACTTGGTCCCCAAGAAGGTGCTAAAAGTACCGTTCGAGTGTGCTCAGAAACTTTAGAACTATTTTCAAGTCTTTTTGCCATTTCGTCCATATAAGGAATCCCGACTTTAACGAGTTCTTTTTCAGGCAATCCTCTTAAATGTTCAAGTGACCTTATATCTTCCATCTGATAGTCACCAGATAACATAATCGCATCATAATAGTCAATTCCAAACATTCGATACAGTGTTATATCGTTAGCTGCATGTGGTATATGGACATACCACTTAACTTCTTTTGAGCGTTTCCATTGATAAACATCAAGCCCCGGTGTGGTAGATAAAACTATATCTGCGTTAAGGAAATTAAGCCTTGTAAAAAGTTTGTTCTCGTTTTCTATACATTCTACTTTAAGGTTAGAATATTCACAACTTAATGCAGGATCATCAGGAGAGGCTGTTATATACACAACTTTTACGCCTCTTTTGTTCATCTCTCGACATATAGGTTCAAATATTGACCAATATCTCTTGTTGTCTGAGAATATCACATAAGGAATTCTTTTATTATCGGTTTCTGTTTTTCCTCCGCTAATTTTAAATTTCAGCTTAATAAAAAGCATTCTCAGGGAATATATTGCTGCACCAATTACTCCTATGAGTATTGTAAAAAGCATACTTCCTGTTCCCGGATCAATATACAGATTCATAAACTTTCTCCTTATATGCAAGTCTAACTGTTCATATCAAATTCTTTAAAATAAAATATCAGTTTCTCTTAGATTTCCCTTTTTACTCTATTGTTATTTTAATAAAAACAGACCCATCATCAAGGAATTTTTCTTAAAATGATGGGTCTAATAATTTAATTTAGGTTTATTCGGGCGATTCGTGAATCGCCCCTACAAAAAGGCTCAAAACCTTGATTATTTCATTGCGTTGTAAACTGCAACTGCGCAAGCAACTGTAGCACCAACCATGGGGTTGTTACCCATACCGATAAGACCCATCATCTCAACGTGAGCAGGAACGGAAGAAGAACCTGCAAACTGAGCGTCGCCGTGCATACGGCCCATGGAGTCTGTGAGACCGTAGGAAGCAGGACCTGCACCCATGTTATCGGGGTGGAGTGTACGGCCTGTGCCGCCGCCTGATGCTACTGAGAAGTACTGAACGCCGTTCTCGATAGCCCACTTCTTGTAAGTACCTGCAACCAGGTGCTGGAATCTTGTGGGGTTAGTGGAGTTACCTGTGATGGAAACGCCTACATTCTCGAACTGCATAATTGCAACACCCTCACGAACATCGTCTGCGCCGTAGCAACGAACTGCTGCTCTCTCGCCGTCGGAGAATGCTCTCTCCTCTACAATCTTCAGCTCGCCTGTGAAGTAATCAAACTCTGTCTCAACATATGTGAAGCCGTTGATTCTGGAAATGATGTATGCAGCATCCTTGCCAAGACCGTTGAGGATAACGCGGAGGGGCTCTTTTCTTGCCTTGTTAGCGTTTCTTGCGATACCGATAGCACCCTCTGCAGCTGCAAAGGACTCGTGACCTGCAAGGAATGCAAAGCACTTTGTCTCGTCTCTGAGGAGCATTGCGCCCAGGTTACCGTGACCAAGACCTACGTTTCTCTGCTCTGCAACAGAGCCGGGAATACAGAAAGCCTCAAGACCTACACCGATAGCCTCAGCAGCATCAGCAGCTGTAGTACAGCCCTTCTTGATTGCTACTGCACAACCCAGTGTGTATGCCCAGGAAGCGTTCTCAAATGCGATGGGCTGAACGCCCTTAACGATTTCATCGGGGTCAAAGCCCTTCTCAAGACAGATTGCTCTTGCCTCCTCAAGATCCTTGATGCCGTACTCAGCCATGCAAGCATTGATCTTGGGCATTCTTCTGTCCATACTTTCAAATGTTACAGCCATTACTATTAACCTCCCTTATTATTCTTCACGAGGGTCAATGTACTTAGCTGCGCCGTCAAAGCGACCGTACTGACCGATGTTGTTCTTATATGCCTCGTCGGGGCTCATGCCGTGACGGATATCCTCCATCATCTTGCCGAGCTTAACGAACTGATAGCCGATAACCTCGTTGTTCTCGTCCAGAGCTGTCTTGAGGACATAGCCCTCAGCCATCTCCATGTAACGAACACCCTTGTCCTTTGTAGAGAACATTGTACCAACCTGTGAGCGGAGACCCTTACCAAGGTCCTCAAGACCTGCACCGATGGGCAGACCGTCCTCGGAGAATGCTGTCTGGCTTCTGCCGTAAGCAAGCTGCTCGAAGATGTTTCTCATAGCTGTGTTGATAGCGTCGCAAACAAGGTCTGTGTTAAGGCACTCAAGGAGAGTCTTGCCGGGAAGAATCTCTGCAGCCATAGCAGCGGAGTGAGTCATACCGGAACAACCCAGAGTCTCAACCAGAGCCTCCTCCACAATACCGTTCTTAACATTGAGTGTGAGCTTACATGTACCCTGCTGGGGTGCACACCAGCCTACACCGTGAGAAAGACCGGAGATGTCGGAAATCTGATAGGATTTTACCCATTTGCCCTCTTCGGGGATAGGTGCGGGACCGTGCTTAGGTCCTTTTGCAACAACGCACATTTTCTGTACTTCATGTGAATAGTTCATTTTGTTGCTACTCCTTTCTGAAATTAAAGTTGAGATAACTCATACAGGGATATTATACGGCTTTTCTCTCCATTTTTCAATAGTTTTTCTACATTAAATTCAAGTAAAAATCCAAGTTTATAAATTATATGAAGCCACCGACAAATATTGCAACATATTCTGAGCACCGCCTTGCTCACGGATTGACACACCTTGCCTGTGAATGATATACTTTTACATATAACCTTGAGGAGGTAATGTATGAAAAGATTGGTTTCTGCTTTTCTGGCAATTGTGATTATGCTCTGCCTTGCCTGCTGTACTCAGGACACACAGGACACTGAAACAGGAATTTCCAGAGGAAGTATAAAGGGCAACACCTACACAAGCAAATACACAGGGCTCAAATTCACAAAGCCTGATGACTGGAGATTTTTAAGCGACAAGGAGCTTGCTCAGGCAATGAGCATCTCTGAAGAAGCCATAAGTGATAAGGAGTTTGCCGCCTCCCTTGAGGAATATCCCAGCCTCGTTGATATGATGGTAATGGATGACGCATCGGGACTCAACCTGACAGTAGGCTACGAAAACCTAACCGTCACTATGGGAGGAACAGTCACAGAAGCTGAGTATATGGACGCTATGACCGAGTACCTGCAGACTATGGGTAATATGACAGTAGATGAGTCGATAGTAGTGAAGCTCAGCGGACAGGACTATCTTAAAACCTCCTGCTCTGTAGAGATAGACGGCGTACTGATGAAAACCGACTACTACATCCGTGTCATTGACACCTATATGACCGTTATCACCGCCGCCTACACCGCAGATGTGACCGGTATAAATATTGAAGCAATGTTCAGTTAAACCGAACAACCGAAAAACTCCACCGATAATCGGTGGAGTTTTTGTTTGGAGGAAATTATGATTACTTAGTGTAAATCGTATTGCCGTTGATGACTACCTCAACTACATCCTCAGGATTAATAAGGTTTACCTGTGCCTCGTAATGCGGAGGTCCGTTGTTGGTGGACAGATTGAACACCTTTTCTTCTGTGTAGTAGTCGCCCTTTACTCCTTCTGTGTCAAGTCCTCCCTGATAAAGATAATACACTGTGCCGTCCTCAAGTACAACTCTGGGTCTTGAGTTGTAATCCATAACCTTGTAGCAGTAGCTTTTATCAGGCCGTGCAGATGTGATAGCAGGGTCACACTTGCCGTAAAGATTCACACCGAAGGGCGTGATCTCCATTTTCACTTCAATTGCATCTTCTGTGATGTAATCGGGTGCATCCTGTGCAGTGAGGGTCTTTGTGATGTTGCGGTCTGTTTCGTAACTGAGCTCAAAGTTCATCTCAAAGGAAAGAGAAAACACCTTTCTCTGCACAATGCACAATTCATTGTCGTTTGTGGTATAGGTGGTATAGTCAGTGATGCCCTGTTCATCCAGAGATGCTTCTGCCTTCGCTATAAGTTCATCAATCTCAGAACTATCCTTATCCCAGCCGTAACCGGCACCCATCTGATTTGCAAGCTCCATATCAACTCTTTTGGCGATTTTCTCCAGTATTTTTACAGCGCCAAAGCGGTTATGGCTAAGATACATTG
This sequence comes from Ruminococcus sp., assembly GCA_017473775.1. Lineage (GTDB taxonomy): Bacteria > Bacillota > Clostridia > Oscillospirales > Acutalibacteraceae > Ruminococcoides. Next base: position 32,295 of record JAFUJH010000012.1, on the reverse strand, counting down.
TGCCGTCTTTAAGGTCCATATTTTCGTCACCGTTCATAGCAAGAACGCACAGTTTCAGTACCTTTCCGTCCTCGCTGAGGCTGTATTCCACTTTGCCGTTGCACCTCTCGGGAGAGTTTCCGTCCTTATCAGTACATTCAAAGTAACAGCCGAAATCTTCGGGATTATCCAGAATGTGATAAGCGTTTGAATAGCCTTCATCAGTAAAGGCAGTGCCGTCCTTTTTTGTTACTTCAATTGCGGCATAAATCTTCTTGCTGTCACCTGTAACACCCAAAAGGTTTATATTCAGTTCCTCGTCGCCGCTTGTAATGTTGACCTTGCCTGAGTCGTACAGCCCCGCTGAATTCATATTGCCGCCGAAGAACTCCTTGAAGATATACTCAATACTGCCTGATGCATAGATAGCGGTTGCTCCCAGAGCGAGAATCACAACCAGCACCGCCGCAATCAGTATGGTTCTGAACTGCTTTTTGGGTCGGGCTTTCTTTGCAGTGTCTGATTTGATTCTGGACAACACATCCGCCTTGACCTTTTCGCAGTCGATATCTGTATGCTCACAGCTGTATGTGCTGTCATCTATATTCCAAAAAACTTCTCTCAGAGTTGTTTTCATAATGTATAGCCCCTTTCTGTAAGTATCTTTTTTAATTTATCTCTTGTGCGTCTTAGCTTTGACTTAACGGTTTCAATATTGATGCTCATATTCTCCGATATTTTTGACGCGGTTTCGCAGAAGTAGTAGTGTCGTATAAGTATCTCTTTGTCAGGCTCGGGAATTTCCCCGATTACTTCTCTCAGTTCCCGTTCAACATCTTTTTTATCCGTTGCATCTTCAATGGAGAAATCGTCCTGAGGGTCGTAGTCGTCAATGTTCAGTATAGCTTTATTGCCAAGGGAGTTCGCCTTGTTTATTGCACGGGTGCGTGCAATACTGCAGATATAGCCTTTCAACTTTCCGTCCTGAATTTTCTCTGAATTATTCCAGAGAGTTACAAACACATCCGACACGGTTTCCTCAATATCCTCTTTGCTCATATTCCCCCTTGCAACATTTGAAACAATCGTTGCTACAAGGGGCGTGTACTGATCCATAATTTGTATTAGTGCTTTCTCGTCGTGCTTTTTCAGCTTATGCACAAGCTTATCCATTTCCTTTAACCTCACTTTCGCTTTGAAGCGCTTCTGTCTTTAATAACAGGAGGATTTTTCATTTGGGTGCAAAATCTGTAAAAATTTTATTATATCCGTACACAAAAGTAAACGGGAGCGGCAATCAAACCGCTCCCTGTTTTTATATCTGAATATCAATATCCCAGTGCTGTGATTACATACTTTACTATGAACAGCAGTACAACCACATACATAATGGGGTGAATCTCTTTGAACTTGCCCTTTGCAAGTTTTACGATGAAATATGTGATAAAGCCGAAGGCGATACCGTCAGTGATAGAATAGAACACAGGCATTCCAAGCACTGTAACAAAGGAAGGCAGAGCTACCTCGATATCCTCCCAGTCAATATCCTTCAGAGAGCCTGACATCATAACACCTACTACAATGAGTATAGGTGCTGTAGCACCTGTGGGCACAAAGCCCAGCACAGGCGAGAAGAACATTGAAATCAGGAAGCACAGACCTGTTACCATAGAGGCAAGTCCTGTTCTGCCGCCTACTGCAATACCTGCAGAGGATTCCACGCAGGTTGTAACTGTAGGTGTGCCAAGCACTGCACCTGTGGCAGTAGCGATAGCATCTGCGAGCATTGCACGCTCTACCTTGGGCAGGTTGCCGTTTTCGTCAAGATACCCTGCTCTGTCTGCCGCACCGATAAGGGTGCCGATAGTATCAAACATATCCACCATAACCAATGTAATCATAACAGAGACAAGGGCAGGCACAGAGGAGGAGAACAGCTCAGGAAAACCTGTAAACGCTACACCAAAGGTGCTGAAGTCAAGCTTGGGAACAAAGCTCTCAGGAACAGTGAGTCCCATATCCGCACCGAACACAAACTGTGCCACACAGCCTACCACAGAGGTGACAATAATAGAGATAAAAAGGCTTGCTTTAACCTTTCTTACAACAAGTACGATAGTAAGTATAAGACCGAACAGGGACAGCAGAGTTGTAGGCTCAGACATACGGGCAAGTCCGATAATTGTGCCTGCTTCGTTTGTGAGCAGACCTGCGTTGTTAAGCCCCAAAAGCGCTATGAAAAGACCGATACCTGAGGAGATAGCTTTTTTAAGATACAACGGTATTGCATCAACAATGGCTTTTCTGGCACCTGTAACTGTCAGCAGAATAAAGAATGTACCTGCAATGAACACCGCACTGAGTGCCGCAGAGTAGGAAAGTTTCATACTGCCGCAGAGGGTGTATGTAAACACCGCCGCCAATCCTACACCGGGGGTCTGTGCCAGAGGGTAGTTTGTCAGAATACCCACAAGCCATGTGCCCACAGTTGCCGCAAGACAAGTACCTGTCATTACCGCCACGGACGGCATATTTGCATTTGTGCCGTCACCAACCATATTTGGCATTACAAAGATAATGTAAGCCATTGCAAAGAAGGTAGTAAGTCCCGCAATTATTTCTGTGCGGATATTGGTGCCGTTTGCTTTCAATTTGAAGAGTTTTTCCATAAGCTCCTCCTGCATAAAAATTTTGTAGAAAAATCATACCACAAATTTTTACAAATGTCTACGGAAACACCGCTCAAATTATCTGTTCTGTATTTATGTATTTTGCCTTACAAACCCACACCTGCGGTGTATATGGTAATTGACAGCAATCAAGGCATAATGTTATACTTTAATCAAAGAAAACCTCAGGGAGGTAACTACATGAAAAAACTATTTGCATTACTCTTAACATTATTAATTATTATTTCCTGCACTGCCTGCGACCCCACTTCACAAGGTGAACAGGAAACCACAGCACATACACATTCACACACTCACGCACAGGAGTCAATCCCCACAGGCTCTGCACAGGAGGGAACATCCACTCAGCCTGCTACCAATAAGGCAACAGACCCTCAGCCCACCGAGGCTCTGACTCAGCAGAGCACACAAGCAGACTCAACTCAGCCTGCACAGAGCAATGACAAAAACCTGTACCGTGGTACAATCAGCAAAGACACCTACAAAAGCCCCACCACAGGACTTACATTTACAAAGCCTGCGGATTGGAACTTCCTAACTGATGAGGAGCTTGCACTGAAAATCGGTGTTGATACTATGGAGCTTGCAGACTATGCCTTCCCCACTACAGCAGACAGAGTTCCTGCTGTGTACGATATGTGGGCAACCGACCCTGACACAGGGGTGAACATATCCGTTGCTTACGAGAATATGCATGTTACTGCAAGTGTTCAGATGACCACCGACGAATATATGGAAATGCTGGAGGGTGCATTCAAGAACACAGAGGGCACCACACTTCTCGGCAAATACACAGTGAAGCTCAGCGGTCAGACCTACCAGAAGGCAGTGTTCAGGACAGACACAGGCGGCACATCCACCCAAAGCACCTACTATCTGCGTGCTATGGGTAAGTTTATGAACATTGTACTTGTATCTGTACCCACAGGCACCGAATCCCCCAATGTTGAAAAAATGTTCAGTTAACACGCTGATATGCAAAAACAAAAGAGATTTTTATAAAAAAATTAATTCTATTCTTTCTCTTACTCTTGCACTTATCAGGGAGCGGTTTTTTTGAAGAATTCCGCTCCCTGTGTTTTTGTTTAGTATTCGAGATAAAAGCAATCATCCTTCCGGCAGAAAGGGTTTGTGTGGATATATTGCCGGATTTTTAGATAATCCTTTTCACCGCGTATGATGTGGTCGTGGAAGGAGCGTTGCCACACCTTGCCGCTTGCAACATCTGTGTGGATTTTCTTTGATGAGTTCATTTTTATATAGCCCACTACCATCTCAAGTATGTGCCTACGATATCGGATAAAATCTTAGCCTTTTTGTGGGTACAAACCGTTACGAAATAATATCCCGGGGTGCTGTAATCGTACTCATTTAAGCGTGGAGATTTTCTTTTGGGTAAGTCCATATTATCACCACTGATATAATTGATAACTCTATCATACCATACAACCATAATTTATTAAACAGAAAGGGAGCGGTTTTTCAAAAAATTCCGCTCCCTGTGTTTTTGCAATATTTATGGATGGCAATTACCGCAAGGGTCATAACCCCAGTCAATCAGTTCTTCCCTTGTGCCGTAATAATCCTCTCTGTTCTCCGCTTTAATCTTCTTTGCACTTGCACAGCTCGGATAATGGAACTTCATAGTATTGTTGTTAAGAACATAATCCTGTCCGTTATCTTCTACAGGAATTTCTTCTATTACAGGAACTGCTCCATTATTTCCGTTTTCCTGTTCGTCTAAAATCTCAGTTTCTGGCACGACTACCTGAGTCGGAGCCTCTGTCACCTCTACTGTTGTTTCAACAATTGTTGTGGGCTCTGTTGTTGTTTCTGCTGTTGTTGAAAGCTCAGCCGTTACATCCTCAAAATCGGAACTTGTAGCGATAACACTATCACCGAAGGTCTCATAATCATCGTTAGTACCTGTGTCACCGCAAGACCCCATCAAACCGAAAAATATAGTGCTTATAACACCAAGAACAACCCAAAACCACCACTTTTTATAAAGCGGTCTTTTTACTGAATTTTCGTTCATAATCAAACCCCTCTCATCTATGTGAAATTATACCACATAACTATAATTTATTCAAGTACATTTTCGACATAATTTGCACTTTTTCCTTATTAATCATATCACACAACATCAACTTTTACAAGATATATTTTATACAATATTAGTTGATGTTATTTTTGGTCACTATCACCCATACTGTATGTAGAGGTGATAGTAATGCACACAAGAATCAGAAAAGCACGAGAAGATAAAGGATATACCAGAGAGAAATTCGCAGAAAAGTTAGATGTAAGTGTTTCCTACCTCGCTGAACTCGAAAGAGGCAGAACAGGAATCTCTGTAAAAATGCTCATCAAAGTATGCAATTTATTGGGCTTATCTGCAGATTATGTACTTTTTGGGGATGAACGCTCAAGCGACTCCATGCGGATTGATGCTATAAGCAGAATTAATGAAAAATATTTACCTTTGCTTGACAAGGTATTAACCGAATTGCTTGCTTTAAACAACGAAGATTAAAATCAGCCCTGCACAGATAACAAGGCTCAAGCGTAACGAAAGTGTCAGCACCCACACAATAGATATTTTCTGCAAAATCCTCAAGTGTGATGTGTGTGATATTATGGAGCATATTGAAGATACAGAATAAACAAAAAGACCTCATTCCGTTTTTGGAACGAGGTCTTTCTCTTTATTTATGACTTTGATTCTGTATTACTCTGCGAGAACTGCTGTGCCGCCCTCATAGTAACCCATTACGATGGTGCCTGTTTCTGTTACAAAGAAACTTGAAAGATAGGTGGTGTTTGACTCCAGGCTCTTTCTTAAATCAACAGCAAAGTACTTTACTCCGTCGATTTCTTCAACACCTTTGTATGTAAGGAAGCAACCGTCTTCAAAATCGTATGCAGCCTCTACTACCTTCACTGCGTTATCCTCAGTAACATCAATGGTGGGTTTTGTGTCGCTGATTGATGCAACTTCACCTGTAATGTAACCCTCTTTGATTTCAGCGCCGTCAAGAGTTACAAAGTAAGATGAAAGATATGTTGTGCTGTCCTCCAGACTCTTTCTCAGGTCAACAGCATAGTAGCTTGTGCCGTCAATCTCATAGATACCTCTGTACTGGTAGTACAGGTCATCTGCGGATAACTCACAGGAATTCTTAACCAACTCAAGAGCATCATCTTCTGTGAAAGCAGAAGCTTCGGTATCAGCCTGAGTTGCGGTTTCTGCAACAGTTGTATCAGCAACGGTTTCTGTTGCTGTTGTTGCAGTTCCTGCAGCAGTTGTGGTGGTGTTTGTATCTGCATCTGTGTTACAAGCACAAAGAGCAAATACCAGACAAAGTGTGAGTACAACGGGAATAAACTTTTTCATTTTTGATTCCTCCAATTTTTATTTTTTAATCAGTCATTTCCTGACTGTGTCTATAATATATCACATTGAAATAAAAAATTCAATGTGTTGGGATGTATTGCAATGAACAGTTAGGCTTTGGAATAGTTATTAAAGTCTGCTCTTTGCAGTTTTGATTGAGGCAATCAGCAAAATTCTGATGGTTGAGCAAGTTTTGTTTAATTTCTTGTAGATCTCTTCCGTAATATAATCTGTTTTCAGAAGCATCTCCAGCCACTTGCCTGTTTCACTGGCTTCTTTTAGTGCAATCTCAAGCTTTGCAATAAAATCCGCGCGGCTGTGCCCGTACTTACTTTCTGCAATGTTGGCGCAAATACTGGTCGCACTTCTGCTTATCTGATTTGAGATAACGGTTTCGTACTTTTTTCTGAGCTCTTTTGCAAGGTTAAGAATATCCACAGACAATTCCATAGACAGGTCAGATAATTTATCTTCTTTCATCTTATATCACCCCACGGTTGCATATTATCATATATTTGCACGAAGTGCAACTTCGTTTCACCTGTGGTGAACATCGTTTGCCTCAGGCAACACTGTTTATGCAAAACATAACATCGTTTTGTGTCCGTCAATTAGAACGATATTGACCGGTCGGTCAAAAGATGTTTGCAACTGCGTTGCAAAACGATGTTGTGCCCTTACGGACACAAACACAAAAACAAGCACTCCCAAAGGAAGTGCTTGTTTTTGGAGCTGATAAGCGGATTTGAACCGCTGACCTCATCCTTACCAAGGATGCGCTCTACCTACTGAGCTATATCAGCATATTCGGGATTGCATTTTGTGCTACCCGACTATATTACCACAAAGTTTACGCAATTTCAATATCTTTTTTGAAATTTTTATTTTTGCGTACACACGAGATTCTGCGGCTTTATCAATACTCCATTACCTGAGTCTCCCACACATCCTGCGCACCTTCGGTAGGGTCAGGCTCTGCAGGGGGAGCATAAGCCTCCTCCTGAGTTACAGGCTCGGTTTCCGGCTCTGTAGTAGCAGACGGCTCTGTCTGATGCTCAACCTTTGCAGTCATCATCCCCATAATCTCCGCCTTCACTCCCTCGTCCTCTACAATCGCAGGCTGCCAGTTATTCTCATATCCTGTGTATACATAGCAGGGGATTATATTTGTCTCTGTACGGATACTGCCGTCCTCCTTATAAAGCTCTGCCTGAAAGATAATTGTTCTGTTCTCAGGATAAGTGTTTGCGGAATAACAGAAATTTCCCAGTGAATACACAATGGGTACTCCGTTTACAACCTCCATAGGCTGTAGCACATGGGGATGACTGCCGATAATCAAATCGCATAGCCCTGACTCCGCCAGGTATCTGCAGGCGTCAATCTTATAGTTATCAGGCTCGTGGACAGCCTCTGTACCTCCGTGGAAGAAGATTATCCTATAATCACAGTTGTCCTGCATTGTCTCCAGTGCCTGCTCTATATAATATGTATTGTACTGAGACCACAGGTTACAGTACAGCACACCGATTTTTATGCCTTTTTCCTCAAAATACAGAGGCGTCAGATTCTCTCCCACATACAGTCCCTGTGCTTTCAGGGCGTCTACAGTATCTTTGTAGCCCTCGTCGCCGTAATCGTTTACATGATTATTCACAACGCCTGCCACCTCAACTCCGCCAAGCTTCAGGATATCTGCGTTTATTGCAGGTGCTATAAACCAGAAGGCAGGGCTGTAATCCTTGGGAGTTTTCTCCAGGTTTCTGTCAGAGAGTACAACCTCGCAATTTGCAAAGGTCAGATCATCCTTTGAGAGCACATCATATACCTTCTCAAAGAAATACCTGTGGTCTTTTGTTTCTGCTGTATAAGTGAAGTTTCCATCACGGGACTTGCCCGACTCACTGCCCAGTATGCAGTCTCCGATAAAAGACAGGGTCAGCGGTCCATCCTCTATGGGAGCAGTGACAGTTGTCTCAACCGCGGTATTTTGAGGCACCTCATCAGGGGTGGCGGTACTCAGTGGCTCTGCACTCAAGGACAAAGCCATCACAAGCACAAACACAAGCACCATAAGCCCTGCTGATACTGAAAGTATGATTTTTGTTTTTTTATTCACAGGCGTACCCTTCTTCATAAAACATAATAATACATCTCCTATATACCACAGTAAAACCCTTTTTGCAACAACACAAAAGTTACAAATCCTGACATTTACTGTCAATATGCCTATTTCAGGGCGTCTGTTTGCGGCGTTTACTGTATTCGCCCACAATTGACAACTGCATTCTCTTAGGAGTATAATGTAGAGTGATATAATGTGGATTTATGCGTTCTTTGCATAGTCCTGAAAACGGAGGAAAGCGAAATGTATGATATGATAATCTCATGGCTGGCTCTGCCCCTCGGATACATTATGCAGTTTACTCATGCACTTGTTTCTGACTACGGCCTTGCCATCTCTCTGTTTACCCTGATTACAAAGATAATCATTCTCCCTGTAGGTATCTGGGTACACAAGAATTCCATCAAGATTGTAAAAATCCAGCCTGCTATCAACAGGCTCAAGGCTAAGTACTACGGCGATGCAGAGCGTATCGGCGAGGAACAGTCCAAGATGTACAAGGAGCAGAAATACAACCCCTTTGCAAGCCTTATTCCACTTGCAATCCAGATTGTACTGCTTCTGGGCGTTGTTGCAGTTATCTATCATCCCTTTTCATATATATTTAAAACTCCCGACACTGTAATCAACGATATCAACACCACTGCGGCTACAGTTATGGATATTAACCTTGAGTCAAACTCTGTAGAGATTGACGCTATGTATGCTATCAAGAACTACCCCGAGGCTTTTGCAGAGATTGCAAAGACTGAGGAGGGTGCTCTTGCTATCAAGAACGCACAGGAGTTCGACCTGGATTTCTTCGGCTTTGACCTGTCTGCAACTCCATCCCAGACAGTAAGCTCCAACTGGATTTATGTGCTTGCTCCCATCATTGCAGGTCTGTCCTCTTGGTTTTTGTGCTTTATTCAGAACAAAATCAATGTTCTGCAGGCAGAGCAGGGCAAGGGCAACAAGTGGGGCACCATGGCATTCTCCGTTGGTCTTTCTCTTTACCTTGGATTCTTTGTTCCAGCAGGTATCGCTCTGTACTGGGTAGTCAGCAACATTATCGCTGTACTTCAGCTTCTGCTGCTCAATGCACTTATCTCTCCCAAAAAGTATGTAGACTACGAGGAGCTTGAGGCAAGCCGTGAAGAGCTTGCCGCTATTGAGGCACTGGACGGCGACAAGAAGAAGGGTCTGTTCAAGCGTGACGAAAACGCAAAGCGTGAGCGTGCAGACTACAAGCGCTTCTTCTCTATTGCCAACAAGCACCTTGTTATTTATTCTGAGAAAAGCGGATTCTACAAGTATTTTGAGAACATCATCAACGAGCTTCTGAAGAATACCACTCTCGTCATCCACTATGTAACCAACGACCCCAAGGATGCAATCTTTGAAAAGGCAGAGAAGAATGACCGCATCAAGGCATACTACATCGGCCCTAAGAAGATTATCACCTTTATGATGAAAATGGACGCAGACATCGTCCTGATGACCACTCCCGACCTTGAGAAGTATTACATCAAGCGTTCCTATGTAAGAAAGGACATTGAGTATATCTACACCTTCCACGGTCCCACCAGCACCACAATGTGTGTGCGTGAGGGTGCATATGACCACTTTGACACTATCTTCTGCGTTGGTCCTCATCAGGTGGACGAGCTGAGAGCTACAGAGCAGGTTTATAATCTGCCCGAGAAAACTCTGGTGCCAGTGGGCTTCGGCGTTATCGACAACCTGTGCAAGATGTACGCAGAGATGGAGAAGGTTGAGCACGAGAAAAAGCAGATTCTCCTTGCTCCCTCCTGGCAGGAGGACAACATCCTTGAGTACTGCCTTGACGAGCTGATGGAGGGACTCCTCCACAAGGGTAATAAGGTAATACTCAGACCCCACCCCGAGTACATCAAGCGTTTCCCTGCTAAGATGGACGCTATTGTGAAGAAGTACGAGGGATGCGACGGAGACGACTTTATTATCGAGATGGACTTCTCCTCCAACCGCACAATCTGGGAGTCCGACCTGCTTATTACCGACTGGTCAGGTATTGCATACGAGTTCTCCTATGCAACCAAGAAGCCCTCAATGTTCATCAACACTCCCATGAAGGTACTCAACCCCAACTACGAGAAGATTCCTTTTGTTCCCACAGAAATCAGCTGGAAGGACCAGGTTGGTATCTCAATTGATACAGACAAGCTCTCTACTGTTCCCGATGTAGTTGCAGAGTTGCTCTCTAACCCCAAGAAGTATGAGAAGCAGATTGACGAGGCACTGCACCGCAACATCTTCAATGTAGGCAGCAGCGGTCTTGCAGGTGCTAAGTACATCTACGGACAGATTGTAAAGCGTCAGCAGGAAGCTAAGAAAAAATAAAATCTCCCAATTTACGGGACAATATATTAACAATTGACTTTTTTTATACACTGCTCTATAATGTTGATGTACACAAAAGTCAACAATATTCAACAAATATAACGGAGGAATAAAAAATGCAGATTATTACAGGATACATTGATGCAGCAAGTATGTCCATGGTGTTCGCCGCTGTTGCAGGCGTTGCAGTTACCATCGGTACAGTTGTGGCTGTTTATTTCCGTCGTGCAAAGAAGAAGATTTCTGACAAGCTCGGCATTGACGAAAACCAGCATAAGGAAGTTGAGGCTGAGGTTACAGGCTCTTTCGGCGAGGACCAGTAAGCCTGTCTCTCCCCTTTGTTCATTTTCAGTAAATTAATAAGACCCTCTGCCAAGGCAAATACGCAGAGGGTTTCTTATACCTCATAAACCGTAAACTTCTGAGGTTTAGTGTTCATTTTTCCAAATAAAAGTTTGAAAAATAAGCGGTGATTTTATGATTACAAAAAAGCAGTTTGATGTGCTGGTTTATCTTTCTGACAAGCACGAGTCCCACCCTCAGCGTGAGATAGCAACTGAGACCAAAATGTCTGTGGGCACAGTCAACAAGTGCATTGCAGAGCTGACAAATATGGGCTACCTTAACGACGGCGTGATTACCCCTGCAGGTCTTGACGCCCTTGAGCCCTACAGAGTAAAGCGTGCTGTGTTCATTGCGGCAGGCTTCGGCTCCCGTATGGTGCCTGTAACACTCAACACCCCCAAGCCCCTTATCCGCGTCAACGGCAAGCGAATCATCACCACACTGCTGGACGCTGTTGTTGCCGCCGGAATCCCCGAGATTTACATAGTCAGAGGCTACCTTGCAGAGCAATTTGACCAGCTTCTGTACGATTATCCTATGATTAAGTTTATCGAGAATCCCCAGTACAACGAGGCTAACAACATTTCCTCTGCAGTATGCGCAAGCTATCTGCTCAAGAATGCCTATGTGCTGGAGGGTGACTTATTCCTCTACAATCCCAAGCTCATCACCAAATACCAGTACTGCTCCAACTACCTTGCAGTGCCTGTTGACAAAACAGACGACTGGTGCTTCGAGACAAACGACAGCGGTGTTATCAGGAAGCTCCTTGTAGGCGGCGTAAACTGCCACCATATGTTTGGCATCTCCTACTGGGACGAGGCTGACGGTGCTCGACTTGTGGGCCACATCAAGCAGGTGTTCCAGGCTCCCGGCGGCAAGGAGAGATACTGGGACCAGGTAGCCCTTGAGTATTTCAAGGATGACTACAAGGTTCATGTCAGAGAATGCTCCTTCGATGACATCATCGAAATCGACACCTACAATGAGCTCAAGGCTCTGGACAAAACCTACGATGTATAATTAAGTTTACATACAGCAACCGCCTTTCCGTTGTTCGGGAAGGCGGTTTTTTGACCAAAATTACGCTCCATAAATTTGGAGCAAATTGTGCCTATATTGTCATAATTTGCAAAATTTTCTCAAAAATATTGCAAAATGAAAATCACAGGAGTATAATACAAGCGAATTACCTACCAAGAAAGAAGGTATATAAAATGAAATCAGGTAAATCAAACGCTCTTATCAAAACCGTGCTTACAGCACTATTTGCTTCTCTGTGCTGTGTGGCAACAATGGTAATTCAGATTCCTACCCCCACAGGAGGCTTCCTCAACTTAGGCGATGCTGTGGTGGTGGTGTCTGCATTCTTCTTAGGTCCTGTGTACGGGGCAGCTGCCGCAGGGCTTGGCTCAGCTTTGGCGGATATCTTTGCAGGATATGCTCAGTATGCACCTGCAACCTTTATTATCAAAGCTTTGATGGCTCTATGCGTATGGCTTGTGCTTCACATTTTCCGCAAAATCTCAGATAAAAAGCCAAACCTCTTTTTCCTTTTCACCGCTCTGGGTGCAGTTCTTGCCGAGGTGATTATGGTTCTGGGATACCTGGTGTTTGAAGCTCTCATCCTTGGCTACGGTGCAGGTGCCTTTGCATCAGTCCTTGGCAACTCCGTGCAGGGTGCGGCAGGCATAATTGCCGGCACACTACTGACAGAGCTGCTCAGAAGAACAAAGATTAAAGAGAAGTTTTTGAAATAAATTAGCTGTGTGTCAACTTCTCTACACAACTACCCCTCTCTTGAGGAAGGCTTTTTAGGCTCCCTCCCTGAGGGAGCTGTCAGTGAAACTGACTGAGGGAGTAACCTCTTACATCTTCACTCTTACCTATTACTTGGCATATACTCCTCCCGTCACGGCAAGCCGTGCCACCCTCCTCTGTGAGGAGGGCTAATTTTTTCTTCTTTTTATTGAAAACCGTCTGTGTTTGTGATACTATATATAATGTATAAATATTTGTTTTCACATAATCGGAAAGGTTGATTTGAGATGGCACTTATTGCTAAGAAAATCAAAGGCACGGAGGATATCCTCCCCCGTGATAGCTTTAAATGGCAGTTTTTAGAGAAGGTTCTCTCTGACGAGGCAAGGGTTTACGGCTTCTCTGAGATTCGCACCCCCGTATTTGAGCAGACCGCTCTGTTTCAGCGTGGTGTGGGTGAGGGTACAGATGTTGTTCAGAAGGAGATGTACACCTTTGAGACAAAGGGAGGCGAATCCCTGACTCTCCGTCCCGAGGGTACAGCAGGTGCCGCAAGAGCTCTGCTTGAGCACGGACTTTACAACGACGGTCTGCCCATCAAGGCTCACTACTTCACCACCTGCTACCGCTACGAAAAGCCTCAGGCAGGCAGACAGCGTGAGTTCCACCAGTTTGGTATGGAGGTTTACGGAGCATCAGACCCCATTGCAGATGCAGAGCTTATCTGCGCCGCAAGCTCCATTTTTGACAGATTACAGCTTCCTAATATCCGTCTGGAGATTAACTCCATCGGCTGTCCCGAGTGTAGAAAGAACTACCACGCCGCACTCAAGGAGTACTTCTCTCAGTTTACAGATACCTTGTGCTCAACTTGTATGTCAAGACTTGAGAAAAACCCCATGCGTATTCTGGACTGCAAAAGTCCCATATGCAAGGAGATTGCAGAGGGTGCACCCAAAATCACAGACTTCCTCTGCGAGGAATGCGACAACCACTTCAAAAAGGTTCAGGAGTACCTGAACGCCGCAGAAATAGAATTCACCGTGAACCCCTCCATCGTCCGCGGACTTGACTACTACACCAACACTGTTTTTGAGTTTATCTCTGACAGTATCGGTGCTCAGTCCACAGTTTGCGGCGGCGGCAGATACAACGGCCTTATCGAGGAATTAGGCGGAAGTCCCCTGCCCTCCTTAGGCTTTGCTATCGGTCTTGAGCGATTACTGATGGTTATTGAGGCTGAGGGGCTGGAGATTCCTGCTCCTGAGAAGGATATGCTCTACATCGCCGCTCTGGGCGACAAGGCTCAGGTTAAAGCCTTTGAGCTTGTAAGAGAAGTCCGCGAGACAGGGCTTAAGGCTCAGTTTGACATTGTAGGCAGAGGTCTGAAGGCTCAGATGAAGTACGCAAATAAAATCGGTGCTAAATTCTCTATGGTGCTTGGTGATAACGAGATCGAAAACGGAAAAGCTATGCTCAAAAATATGACAAGCGGCGAGCAGACCGAGGTTTCTATTAATGATGCACACATCTTCATCGAGAACCTCCTTTCAGCTGACCTTGCATCTGAGATGAATTAAAAATTGTCTTTTATAAGGAGAGATATATTATGGCAGATTTTATGACAGGACTTAAAAGAAGCACCTATTGCGGCGACCTGCGTGACTCTAACATCGGCGAGGAGGTTACCGTCTGCGGTTGGGTACAGAAACAGCGTGACTTAGGTCAGCTTGTGTTTGTGGACCTTCGTGACCGCACAGGTATTGTTCAGCTCGCTTTTGATGATAAAACAGACAGAGAGATTTTTGAGAAAGCACAGACTCTCCGTAGTGAGTATGTAATCTGTGCCAAGGGTGTTGTGCGTGAGCGTAGCTCCAAGAACCCCGACATTCCTACAGGTAACATCGAGATTGATGTTTGCGATCTGCGACTCCTCTCAAAGGCAGAAACCACTCCCTTTGAGATTATTGATGACCTTAACACCAACGAGGAGCTGAGACTCCGATACAGATACCTTGATTTAAGACGCAGACCCCTGCAGAAGAACATTATGATGAGAAGTGAAATCTGCAAGTCTGCTCGTGACTACTTCTATGAGAACGGCTTTGTAGAGATTGAGACCCCTATGATGATGAAGTCTACTCCCGAGGGTGCACGAGACTACCTCATTCCCTCCAGAATTCACAAAGGCTCCTTCTATGCATTGCCCCAGTCACCCCAGATTTACAAACAGCTTCTGATGCTTTCAGGCTTTGACCGCTACATTCAGCTGGCTCGCTGCTTCCGTGACGAGGACCTGCGTGCTGACCGTCAGCCTGAGTTTACTCAGATTGATATGGAGCTTTCCTTTGTTGATGTTGAGGATATCCTGGAGATTAACGAAGGACTTATGAAAAGAATATTCAAGGATGTACTGGGCAAAGACCTTGTGACTCCCTTTGAGCGTATGAGCTACAAGGAGGCTATGGAGCGTTTCGGCTCAGATAAGCCCGACATCCGCTACGGTATGGAGATTCAGAATATCTCCGATATGGTAGCAAACTGCGGCTTCGGCGTGTTTACAGGTGCAATTGAGGCAGGCGGCTCTGTCCGTGCAATCGTTGCAAAGAACGCAGCTTCTACTTACACACGCAAAGAGATAGACAAGCTCACAGAATATGTGCGCGGCATCGGTGCAAAGGGTCTTGCCTTTGTAAGATGGGTTGAGGATGCTCCCTCCTGTTCATTTGCAAAGTTTATGGCAGAGGGCGAGCTTGAGGCAATCCTTGAGAGACTGGGTGCTGAGAAAGGCGATGTTGTGCTTATCGTAGCAGATAAGGACTCCGTAACCCTGCCCGTGTTGGGAGCCCTGAGAGGTATGGTTGCAAAAAGACTCGAGATTATCCCCGATGAATATAAATTCCTGTGGATTGTTGACTTCCCCTTCTTTGAGAAGGACGAAGAAAGCGGCGAGTGGGTTGCAATGCATCACCCCTTCACTATGCCTAAGGAAGAATGTCTTGAGTATCTTGACACTGACCCCTCAAAGGTTATCGCCAAGGCTTACGACCTGACCCTCAACGGCGTTGAGCTTTCCTCAGGCTCAATCCGTATCTCTAACCCTGAGCTTCAGCAGAAGATGTTCAGAGCACTGAAGATGACCGACGAGGAGATTGCACTCAAGTTCGGGTTCCTTGTAGATGCTTACAAGTACGGTGCTCCTCCCCACGGCGGAATGGGTATCGGTCTTGACCGAATCACAATGATTCTCTGCGGTGCAGAGTCCCTGCGTGATGTTACCGCCTTCCCCAAGGTACAGAACGCTTCCGAGCTTATGTCACAGTGTCCTGCTCCTGTTGATAAGGAGAGTCTGGATGTACTGGGACTTACAATTGTCACAGAGCCAGAGGAAGAATAATTATATCGTTATTTTACCCCGAACATATCCCTGCGGCTTTGTTCGGGGTTTTCTGTAATAAATTCTGACCCAAGGAGTGATTTTTTGAAACTGTCAGAACTTTTCGCAAAGGATAAGCCCACACTTTCCTTTGAGGTTTTCCCACCTAAGACCCACGACCTTTACAAAAAAGTAGAGGAAGCGGCACACTCGATTGCCGCCTTAAAGCCTGACTATATGAGCGTTACCTACGGTGCAGGCGGCGGCACAAGTGAGTACACCGTCTCCATTGCAGAACGAATAAAGAATCAGTACGGAGTCCCCTCACTTGCACATCTGACCTGCGTTTCTTCTACCAAAGAAACTGTCCGTGCACAGCTTCACAAGCTTAAAGAAGCAGGCATTGAGAACATCTTAGCCCTGAGAGGTGATATTCCCAAGGAGGGCAGACTTGCAAGCGACTATCAGTATGCCTCAGAGCTTATTGCTGAGATTGTTGAAACGGGAGGTTTCTGCATAGGCGGTGCCTGCTACCCTGAGGGCCACATTGAATGCGAAAGCCTTGAGGAGGACATCGTAAACATCGGCAGAAAGGTAGAGGCAGGATGCTCCTTCCTGACAACACAGATGTTCTTTAACAACGACATTCTCTACTCCTATATAGACAAGCTCCGCAAAAAAGGTATCTTTGTCCCGATTGTTGCAGGTATTATGCCCATCACAAACGCAAAGCAGATTTACCGCTCCTGTGAGCTTTCAGGCACAGTACTCCCCAAACGATTCATCCGCATTGCAGAACGCTATGGCGACAACCCTGATGCTATGAAGCAGGCAGGTATTGCCTATGCTACAGAGCAGATTATCGATTTGTACGCCAATGGGGTTAAGAATGTCCATGTTTATTCTATGAACAAACCCGATGTAGCACAGAAGATTCAGGCAAATCTGTCTGAAATTATCAAGGGATAAGCTATGATTCCATACATCAACCGACTGTCTGCAGATATAGGGAATCTCTGCGTCCCCATAAAGGACATTATTCGTTACTCAGGCTGCCGACAAAGCGAGGATGAAAAGCTCTGCTCCCTTTGCAAGGATGCTCTGGAGGAGCTGTGTCCCTTTTTAAATCCCCGTGCTGTTTACGCAGAAGTACCTGTCAGCTTTGCAGGGGATATTGCAGACTTCGGCTTTTGCAAATATGAGAGCACATCCCTGAGAAAGTTTTTAGGCGGGGACTGCACAGTGTACATCTTCGCCGCAACTGTAGGGATAGGTGCAGACAGACTCATATCCCGATATTCCTCTATTCTGCCCAGCCGCGCAGTAATAACCGACGGCTGTGCAACTGCCGCAATCGAGTGCTTCTGCGATTATATCTGCAGAGATGTTTTCCATACAAACGAGCAGGAGAGATTCTCCCCCGGATATGGAGACCTTCCCCTTGAAATGCAAAGAGATATTATGGAAATTTTAGATGCAAGTATTAACATCGGTCTTTCTATGACCGACTCCTATCTTTTGACTCCCACCAAATCCGTCACCGCAATTGTTAAATCCCCCTGTCAGTCTGTAACTGACATCCCCCTTTAGGGCAAGGGGGACTTTTTGACCATAAAGGAATGATGATTATGAATATCCGTGAAAAACTGAAAAGTTCCCTTGTGTTTTTTGATGGTGCTATGGGCACTGAGCTCCAGAAGAAGGGCTTAAAAACAGGCGAGCTTCCCGAACTACTTAATATAACAAATCCCCACGCCATTGAGGATATCCATTTGTCCTACCTTAAAGCAGGCTGTGATGTAATCTCCACCAACACCTTCGGTGCAAATCCTCTGAAGTTTTCATCCGAGGAATTAGCATCTGTTATCTCTGCCGCTTTTGACTGTGCCGAAAAAGCAGTTAAAAAGGCAGGGGGCAAAAAGCGATACATTGCTCTGGACATAGGCCCTCTGGGCAAAATCCTCAAGCCCTTTGGAGATTTGCCCTTTGAGGAGGCAGTGGAGTGCTTTGCACAGGTAGTACGCCTTGGCCGAGACAGAGCCGACCTTATCCTCATTGAGACAATGAACGACGCCTACGAGACAAAGGCGGCTGTCCTTGCGGCTAAGGAAAATTCTGACCTGCCTGTGTTCGTCACCAATGTTTACGACGAAAAAGAGAAGCTTATGACAGGTGCCGACGCAGTATCTATGATTGCACTGTTAGAGGGACTGGGCGTTGATGCACTTGGTATGAACTGCTCCTTAGGCCCTCACAAGATGAACGAAATTCTCACAACCTTCGCAGAATACAGCTCCACTCCCCTGATGATAAGCCCTAACGCAGGACTTCCCAGAAGTGTGCAGGGCAAAGTTGTATTCGATGTATCTGCAGAAGAATTTGCACAGGAAATGGTGCGTTCTGCACAGATTGGAGCCGTAATCTTAGGCGGCTGCTGCGGAACTTCTCCCGAATATATTAAGGCTGTGGTGTCTGCCCTTGAAGGCACTGCACCTGTCAGAGTCACAAAGAAAAACCACTGCCTTGTTTCTTCATACACCCACGCTGTAGAGCTTGGCGACTCACCTGTTGTCATAGGCGAGCGAATCAATCCCACAGGCAAGAAGAAAGTCAAAGAAGCCCTGCGTGAAGGTGACCTTGCCTTTATCCTCCGTGAGGGTGTGGCTCAACAGCAGGCAGGGGCTCAGATTCTGGATGTAAACTGCGGTCTGCCTGAGATTGACGAGGCAAAAGTTATGAAGCAGGTTATCGAGGCACTGCAGAGTGTCAGCGATACACCCTTGCAGATAGACACCTCTGACCCTGTTGCACTGGAGCATGCACTGCGAGTTTACAACGGCAAGCCTATGATAAACTCCGTCAACGGCAAGCAGGAGTCTATGGAGGCTGTTTTCCCTCTGGCAAAAAAATACGGCGGTGTGATAGTTGCCCTGACTCTTGACGAAAAGGGTATTCCCGACACTTCCGAAGGCAGAGTGGAAATTGCAAAGCGGATAATAGAAACTGCCGAGAGCTACGGCATTGACAGAAAGAATATTATTGTAGACACCCTGACCATGGCAATCAGTGCTGACAGAAACGCGGCAAAGGTTACTCTTGAGGCGATAAAAAGCATTACAGATATGGGTGTCAAAACTGTTCTGGGTGTATCAAACATATCCTTCGGACTTCCTCACAGGGATTATGTAAACTCAGCGTTTTTCTCTCTTGCTTTGAGTTGCGGACTTTCCTGCGCAATTATGAATCCTCATTCAGACAGAATGATGCAGGCTGTCCGTGAATTTACAGGCTGTGCAGGAGATGAAATCCTGAGTGAGGTTGAGAATTTTGCAGACAGCATAATCACACAAGTAATGGCTATGGAGGATGTACAGGAAGCAATACCGAAGGCTACAGGCAATCTTGACCTGAAAAGTGCCATTATCTCTGGACTTTGTGAGGAGAGTGCTACACTTACAAAGGAGCTTCTGTGCACTATTTCCCCTTTGAGCGTTATAAACGAGCACATCATACCTGCTCTTGATACAGTGGGCGCAGGCTTTGAGCAAGGCAAGGTGTATCTGCCTCAGCTTCTGATGAGTGCAGAAGCGGCACAGGCATCTGCTTCTCTTGTGAAGGACGCCCTGCGTGCTTCGGGTGAAAGCTCAGAAAATGGCGAGAAAATCATTGTTGCTACTGTCAAGGGCGATATCCACGACATCGGCAAAAATATAGTGAAAATCCTGCTGGAAAACTACGGCTACAAAGTTATCGACCTTGGCAAGGATGTACCCGAGGAGACTATACTGGAAACAGTAAAGCGCGAGCAGGTCACACTTGTGGCTCTGTCTGCCCTGATGACCACCACTGTCCCCTCTATGGAGCGTACAATCAAGCTGTTGAGAAGTGAGTGCCCCTATGCTAAGGTAACTGTCGGCGGTGCAGTGCTCAGTCAGGAATACGCAGATATGATAGGTGCGGACTTCTACTCCAAAGATGCAATGGGTGCTGTACGAATTGCAGAAAAGCACTTCAACGCTATCAAAAAGGGTTGATAATATGAGACTTTTTGTAGCTGTGAATTTTGACAAGGACACAGTGGAGTTAGCGTGCTGTCCTTAACGGACGATCACGCTAATGAATTGCAACGACATTGCATGAATTGACACGGTGTGTCATGAATTGCAGTAAACTGCATGAATTGCCCTGCGGGCATTATATTCTTTGCAATTCAATTCATGGAGGAGGTGGTACGCCGACGAAAAATCATGGCGTAGCCAATTCATGATGCTTCCGCATCAATTCATCTATAAAAAGCGAAAAGAGCAAGAATAAAAGGTTTTTAGTCCTTTTACTCTTGCTCTTGTTTTTTTCTATGAAAATGGTCGTCATCCTCGTTTTTTAAGGGCTACGGTGAGAGTACGCTTCTAACTCAAACCAGAAGGTGCTTCCCTCGCCGATTCGGCTTTTCACGCCAAAGCGTGCCTTGTGAAGAAGCAATACATTCTTAACAATGGAAAGTCCCAGTCCCGAGCCGATAACCGCACTGCGGTGCTCCTTGTCAACACGGTAGTATCTGTCCCAGATATACTTCATATCCTCCTGACTAATACCTTGTCCGTGATCCTCAAACTCAATCCTCACCTTACCGTCGCTCACTATCTGGCGGACAATAACAATCTTGTCCTCGCCTGCATAGTTGATAGCATTATTAATAAGGTTGTAGACAACCTGTGTGAGTCTCAGCTCATCACCCTTCACATATACATCCCCGTCGCTTTCAAACCTGAGCACATAACCCTCTTGAGATACAAGTTTTGCATAACGGGTGAATATTCCTCTGATGCTGTCTGTCAGACAGAATTCCTCCAAATTCAAAGGTACGGTCTGTGCCTCCAGCTTTGACAGGTCAAGCAAATCCGTCACAAGCTCGGAAAGCCTGCGGCTCTCGTCAATAACCACCTGCAGATTCTCAGGTGTATTCTCTCCGGGGATATCACGCATAACCTCGGCGTAGCCGCTTATCATAGTCAGCGGTGTGCGTAAATCGTGAGATATATTTCCAATCAGCTCACGCCTGAGCCTGTCTACTGTAGACAGCTCTGCCGCCGCAATATTCAGTGTCTCGCTAAGCTCGCAGATTTCCTTACAGCCGTCAGCATCAAAATGCACATCATAGTTCTGTCGTGCAAGCTCTTTTGCACCCTCGTTGGTCTTTGCTATAGGCTTTGATATTCTTGAGGAAACCGCAATAGCAAAAACCACTGCAAATATAATGAGCAACGCCGTAATTATAAGAAGCTGAAACCGCAGAGTATCCACAGTACTGGTAACGGGAGTCATTCGGGTTTTCAGCACAACAAGGTACTCACTGCCCTGAACATTTACTATCTGTGCACAGGTAAGTATCTTTGAGGATTGCCTGTCCATTCTGGGGAGCTCTCCCTGAAAGTTTCCGTCAAATAACCCCTCTGTGCCCCATATATTCTCTGCAAAGCCCTCTGACTCTATGGTAGCTTTGCCCCCTGATTGGGCGGCTTTTGTATAATAGGCATACGCCTGATGAGGCATTATATCAAGGCTCATATCCCTGTCGGCAGTGCTCTCGTAAACTCTTGTGAAAAACTGAGCAGAAGTATCAAACACCGCCACTGACATTCCGTTACCTGTATGTATGCTTTCTACAAGCTCCTGAGCCTTAGGGTCGTCAAGATTTGCACTCAGATAGCTTGTACTGCTTTCAATCTGATTGGTCTTTATCATTCTGTAAAAGTCGTCCAGAAATACTATCTGGAACAACCACAGAAAAACCAACAGTAAAAAAGCAAAAAGCAGAAAAAAGCCGATAAGCTTCACCTTCAGCGGAAGCCTTGACCAGCCTTTTCTGCTCTTATTTTCCTTTATATCAACTGTAGCCGCCGATTTATTCTGCTTCAAACCGATAGCCAACTCCTCTCAGTGTGACAATAAGGGTGCTGTATCTTTGGAGGCTTTTTCTCAGAAGCTTTATGTGTGTATCAAGGGTACGGTCATCACCGAAGAAATCATAGCCCCAGACCTTCCTGATGAGTTTTTCTCGTGTCAGAGCTATGCCCTTGTTCTTCACCATATAGAAGAACAGGTCGTACTCCTTGGGGGTCATCTCCACACGCTCACCGTCTATGGTTACAATCCGTCCGCTGAAGTCCACACACAGCCCCTCGTAGGTGAAGATGTCCTTCTCCTGAGCGGTGCCCTTTGAACGCTTGATTACAGCAGATACCCTCATCATCAGCTCCTTAGGCGAAAAGGGCTTAACCACATAATCATCAATTCCCAGCTCAAAGCCGTGGATTCTGTCGTACTCCTCGCCTCTGGCTGACAGAATGATAATAGGAGTTGAGCTGTGCTTTCTTATCTCTCTGCAAGCAGAGAAGCCGTCAAGCTCCGGCATCATAACATCCATAATTATCAGGTCAAAATCCTCATGAGAAGCCTTATCAATGGCGTCCATACCATCCTTTGCCTCTACACAGGTGTGACCCTCAAACTCTGCATATTTCTTTATAATTTCTCTTATTCTGAATTCATCATCAACTATAAGGAGCTTTGCCACTGCTTACACCTCCGTGCCGCTTTTAAAAAACCGTGTTTACATATTACTGATTATAAGATACCCTGTCAATGTGACGGCTTTGTGTGCTTGTGAGAACTTTTTGTAAATTTCTCAGTATTGCACACACAGAGCATTGCACACTCTGTTTGCTCCCATCTTGTAAGGTTGTAAAAATCACAGCAACAAATATCAAAGGGTGCATTCTCATCTTTTATAAGCTCTACACAAATTGCCGGTTTTCTGTATTTGTACCGAAACCAGTTTTCAAATCCTCCTGCGTAGTCCTCTGCCTTACTTGTGGGCTTGCACATTGAAAATCCGCAGACCTCCTGCAACCTTTGTGCAACTGCTTTGTCCATTTCAACTTCACCATTACCCTCGTCACGCCAATACAGACAATCTCCCCGTGAGTGAAAGGACAGCATTTTTTCGTAAGCATACTTTTCGCAAAGCTTCATCAAAAACTTTGTCTCGCTTTCACTGCCTGCACAGCTTCCGCCCTGACGATACCGGGGCACACAGTGCCACTCAAAAGGAAAATTTGCGTTTATATTCACATTGTTTGCGTTATTTTTGTAAAAATACGGGTTGAAGTCCTCAATCCTCACACAAGGGTAACATCTTCCCAGTGCAATCTCTACCGAGTCGGGATTTGCCATAGGCACTATTTGGAATGTAAAGTCCTCAAGGAGTCTCCTCACATCAAAGCCACAGTATTTTGTATTATTACAAAAAGCCCTTGCGTATTCCTCTACACACAGGAGTATATACCCTGTGCTCACATATTCTCTGCCGTGTATAGATGCAACGGCAAGGATTTTCCGCTCTCCCAACCCAAGACTCAGCACAGGTATGCATCTGCCCTGAGTGCTTCGTGATACACAGACGGTATCTATCAAACCCGCGTATTTTTCCTTGAGTCTTTTTACGGCATACCACATTCTGCCGTAGGTATAGGGGTACACAGGATTAATAATTGAGTCGCTCACAAAACCATCTCCGTATAATTATTAATACAGAGTATGAGCCACACTCCTCAAAAATCACATCAACCAAGGGATGCTATATGATTTTCAACGCACTGTGCCGCAAGGTACACAAGCTCTGCACAGGGACGCTTTTTGTAATATTCCTTTGTGCGTGCCTCGGGGGTTGGTGCTGACATTTTCTCCTCAAGTCCCAACAGTTCTCGGCAGATTATACTGCCTGTTTCATTCTCAAAGGAGCTCAGCACCTTTCTGACTTCTTCATACAGATGCTTTTTTGCCTCTGCGTTTTCAGTATCGCTGTAGCCGTGCACAAGCGACAGCACCATAACCGCACCGCTGACTGCACCGCAGACCTCACGGCGGCGAGCCATTCCTCCGCCAAAACCTGAGGAAAGCACAAGTCCTGTCTCAATCTTTATACCGAAGTCCTCACAGAATGCACCGAACACAGCCTGTGAGCAGTTATATCCTTTCAGGAAAAGCTCCTTTGCAATCTCTGCTTTTGATGACATACATAACCCCTCTTTTCTTTCAATGGTTTCTGTGTTCTTTATATCACAAAATAAGATTTTTTACAAGAGCGACCCCAAACCTTATGACGATTACTCTAAGTTTTGTTCAGTTTTCTTGTACATACGCACAGTTTTGAACGCTTTACTTTTCATAATTTAACTTATTTTGCTGAATTTCAGCCAAACATATTGCTTTTTTAAAAATTAGTTGTATAGTATGGGTAAAAGGACGCCCAATGAAATAATGAGGTGATTAATATGAAATGTTCAATTCTAAAGAAAACACTTGCTCTTATTCTAAGCTTGTGCCTTGTTTTCTCTGTTACAGCTACGGGAATAAGTGCCGCAACAAACGACAGCCTTGTGCCTGTCGGTGCTTCTGCTATGTGGAAAACCGGTGCAAAGAATCTGGGTGTAAATAAGCTCTACACCACAGGGCTTGTAGCAGCAGGCTACGCACTCACCAAGATTGCCGCGGCAACCGAATGTGAGGAGTTTGAGAAAATTGCCTCCTTTATAAATGTATGGGTTTGCGGCGGTAACCCCACAACCCAGACTCTGGCAGAAATCACTGCTCTTTGTAATCAGATTCTTTCGGAACTCAAGCACATCGAGCAGAAAATGGATTCCTATGCAAACTACTTTGCAACCAAGGATGCCAAGGATGAATACAAAGAACTTGTGGAGAAAATGAACTCAGCCTGGCAGGACGATGTAGTTGACACTATGACCCAGTACGGCGTGTACTTTGCAATGCTTGATTTCTTTGAATACGAAGATATCACTGCTGAGGCAGAGAGCGACACCAACACAGATATCGGTTATTTTGCCGCCGCTTCCTGCCTTGCAAACAATACTCCCGACAAATACGGTCACACCTACACCGAAGAAGAGGTGCAGAAAAAGCGTGAGATTCTTTTTGAAGAATTCTGTAAAATGTACGGCGGTATAGATAAAGAGGCAAACACTCCGGAGAAAAAGGCTGAAATCCTCTTCAGCACCAACAAGATAGATGTTCAGATGCAGGATGCTATCCGTAAGCTTTCTTCTGATATAAACAAAGAAGACAGCTACGCAGACCGTTGTGCTCAGGTAGCATACCAGTCCATCCCTAATCTGAGCGACCAGTACGAGTATGTACTCAACGGAGTTAACAGACAGTTTATGCAGATTTGCATGGTAGAGCTTCTCTATCAGGAATATCTTTCTATGCGCGGCGAATATCTGGAGTACAAGTATAATCAGGCTATGCAGAGTCCTGACAAAGAAACCGCAGATGAACTCCTTACTGCAAACAAGGCCATGTGGGAAGCCTACTACAACGACATAGACACCTTTGAGCGATACAACAAATCCCTTCTGGGATATATGGAAAAGCGAATCTCCAAGCCTTTGCAGCTTGACACCTCTGTCTCCCTTGCTTTGGAGGATTACCTTACCCCTGAAGATATGGGAAGTATCACACTTCACAATACAGCTTATAAATCCAGAACTGACAGCGACGACAAAACAAATGTATACAACGGTTATGACTCAGATGCTGCATATACAACTGAGTATATGAGTTTTCACCGTTTTGCTGTTGTGACATCTCAGGGTGTTGACACCTACTATATCCTTGATGTAGATGCTGACGGTAACGGCACCTCCGACACAACAGGAATCAGTTCTGAAAACGCAAAAACAAAAACTATGGTACACAAGTTTGACCATAACGCTCTTGATTATTATTACTCATCCTGCGATGCATACAATCTGCGGCTGTGCACCTACACAGACGGCATAAACAGCTTCAGTTGTCCTGCTTCTCCTGCAGAGGTTATGACTCTCTACAGCACAGGCTCTTTTGACTTCTATGCAAGCACACCGTATTACTACTTAAACGAGTTTCTTTCTTACTGTCCTTCATCAAACAGAGTATATCAGATGTTCAACAAGTCCTACATCGATTATAAGGCTGACGGAATTCTGACCGATGACCATATTATCTATGATACTCTTGATATGAACTCAGCATATATCGGCTTTGATGTATCAACAGACCTTGTTGAAAAGGTAAACGGCAAGGTAGTTTACGAAAAGGATTACACCAAAAGCGGATACGACAAGAGCACATACAATTCTTACTATACTGTTATCCTCAAGGAGCAGAGCGAAACTCTCAAAAACACAATCTCTCTGTCTGTTACAGGCGATGGCAAGGCTGATGCTTACATCACAGATGCAGATGGCAACAAAATCGCAAACGGCTCTCAGGTTACTTGTGGAACAGACCTTACCCTCTGGGTGAAAGCAACCGACTCCGCAACTATCCTTGACAGTCTCAAGAGATACAAGTGCCCGAATCCTCTTTCAGCAGACAATGATGAAAGTACAGAAGTTCTCCTTGAAAGAGAAAACTTCCATTCCCTTGAAATCGACGAAGCAACAGGCTACTACAAGCTTGACTTCACTATGCCCTATTCAAACACAAGATTTGAAGTCGGCACCGTAAAGGGAAACAGCATTACTTACCTGAATACCATCACCGACACACCCATAAACTTCTATTCCTACAGCAATCTTCACACCAAAGGCGAGGAAATCGAATTCATTTACAACGGAAATATAAATCATATCTATCTGAGCACAAAGGATTCGGTTACTCCTGTGGAGATGACCTACAACTATGCTCTTGACAACAGCCACGGAAAATTCACCATGCCCGAAGGCGATGCAACTTTGCTGGTATTAAGCAACTCCTTCACAGAAACTTATTACTCACTTCTGGAGTCCTCACAGGGTAGCTTCGTAATTTCCGATTACGAGGACCTGCTGTGTATGTCTGCCTTCATAAACTCCGGAATCCCTGAGTATACAAAGGCTCAGTACATTCTTTCAGACAGCATTGATATGACAGGCAAAGAGTGGATTCCCATAAAATCCTTTGAGGGAACCTTTGACGGACAAGGCAACACAATCAGCAATCTTAACCGCAGTTCAATTGCAGGAGAAGGTTCTGCAGAGCCCTTGTTTGTATCCATTGAAAACACTGCAACAGTAAAAAATCTTATTATTGACAATGCTTATGTGTTCCCCTCAAGGGAAGGTGCAGGTGCAATCTCAGGATTCAATCACGGCACTGTTGAAAGTTGCCTTGTGAAAAACTCAAGCATTCAGCTTGGAAACTGGAACTATCTGGGAGGTCTTACAGGCTGCAACACAGGTAAAATCAAGAACTGCGGTATCGCAGACTCTTCCCTTACAAGACGCTGGGGCGGTTCAACCTCTAAACCTATGGGCGGTCTTGCTCAGGTAAATGACGGCTTCATTGAAAACTGTTTTGTGTATAACTGCAGTTTCACAAACGGAACTTTGCAGAACAACATTATGATAGTTTCAGGTCAGCGTTCTCCCTTTGACAGTTTCTACACTCCTGCAGATAATGCAAAAAACACCTATTACACAGAGACAACCATTTCTGCTTTCAACAGCGGTGAAGTGGCATATCTCCTGAACAAGGGTGTTACCGACGGCACACAGGGTTGGTATCAGACTCTGAATACTGACAGTTACCCTGTTCCTTTCAGCACCCACGGCACAGTATACAAAAACACAGACAACACCTACTCCAACACAGGAAACCTGAGCTCTGTTCTGCCTCCTGTTATAGGCGGTGAACACACAACTCCTACCACACCCTCAGGTTCCACAGATAACAGCGATACTGTAAACAAAGATATCGTCAACACAGGTATGGGTATTCCATTTATGGTGATTTTCACTGTGATAATGTCTGCTGTTTTCCTTCTTACTGTTGCTATTAAAAAGAAAAAATTAAAAGAATACTGAACAAGCAAAAGAGCTTGGACCTGAGTGGTCCAAGCTCTTTATTCATCCCTGCGGATGTCCTTATTTGCAGGAGAAAACACAACTCGTCCGTCCCTATCAAACTGCGACCCGTGACAAGGACACTCCAGAGTCCCCTCATCCTTGTTCTCTTTAAGTCTGCAACCAAGGTGAGTACAGCGTTTTTCTTTACTGCTCAGAAGTCCCTCAGCAAGTCCTTTCACCGAGTAACCTGCATCAACCGCAAAAGAGGAAAAAGACGCACGGAGTTTCACCCTGTTCGGTGTATACAGTTTTTCATATTCGTTTTTCTTTCCGCAGATAAGGTCTGCAATCAAATCGCTTGCAACTGATGACAGGCTCATTCCCCATTTGTTAAAGCCCGTTGCCACAAACATTCTTGGTGCAAACACACTGAATCTGCCGATAAACGGAACCCCGTCGTGAGTCATTGCATCCTGATTTGACCATTCACTCACAAGCTCTCCTTTTGGATAACATTTATTTGCAAAATCTCTGAGTCTGCACAGGCAACCGCCCTCGCTGTTATTCCCTGTGCGGTGCTTTTCTCCGCCGATAATTATACCTTCCTCATAATTTCTGAAGCTTTTAACCTCATCAATGCCTAAGTACATACCGTCAAGTCTTTTCTCTGTTTTTACTCCAACACAGTAAGACCGCTCCTGATGTTGACGCAAAAAGTACAGTCCCGGCAGATTGATTATAGGATAGTGGGTGGTGTTGACTATATAGTGAGTTTGCACCTCACCCTGCATAGTAGTCACCTTGCCGTCCTCAATATCTATTACGGGAGTATTCTCGTATATCTGCAGATTCTCGCAAATTGCCTTTACAAATCTGAGAGGATGAAACTGTGCCTGATTCTCAAACCTCAGTGCACCTTTCACCTCAAAGGGCAGTGATGTCCTGCTTGTATACTTATACATTGCTCCTATCTTGTCTGCAGCCTGAGCTTCTTTTCTGATTTCATAAGCAGAGTTTTTGCCGTAGATATAGGCAGGCATCCGCTTGAAGTCGCAATCAATATTCATTTCTCGTATGAGTCTCTCATATTTGTCTATTCCCTGTGTGTTGCTCTCAAAGTACAGCTTTGCAGAAGATAACCCGTGTTTGCTTGTAAGCTTATCGTATATAAGTCCGTGCTGTGCCGTGATTTTTGCAGTAGTCTTTGCTGTTGCACCTGATGCCGTCCTGCCTGCTTCAAGCACCACTACAGAAAATCCACGCTTTTCAAGCTCAAAGGCGGTCATAAGTCCTGCCATTCCTGCACCTATAACAGTGCAATCCGCCTTTGTTTTGCCATACAGCCTGTCCCGTTTTTTCAGCTCAACATCCTGCCAGAGTGTTGACATAATAATCACCTCGGGGATATTTTTACCAACTTTGTTTTGAAATAATCAGCTCAGCTTATTGTCAGTGAAAAAACATTATGATATAATTATTATGTATTTTTATGTTTTTGAGGTGATACTCTTGGCATTCGATCAGAGTAAAATTAGAAATTTCAGCATTATTGCTCATATTGACCACGGTAAGTCCACACTGGCAGACCGTATTCTTGAGGAGACAAGCTCCGTCACAGAGCGTCAGATGCAGGACCAGATTCTGGACGATATGGAGCTTGAGAAGGAGCGCGGTATTACCATCAAGGCTCGTGCCGTAACTCTTAAATACAAGGCAGATGATGGCGAGGAATACATCTTCAACCTTATCGACACTCCAGGTCATGTTGACTTTAACTACGAGGTGTCCAGAAGCCTTGCCGCCTGTGAAGGTGCAGTGCTGGTTGTTGACGCAACTCAGGGCATTGAAGCTCAGACCCTTGCCAACACCTACCTTGCAGTTGACTCAGGACTTGAGATTGTCCCCGTTGTCAACAAAATCGACCTTATCAGCGCCGACCCTGCAAGAATCAAGAATGAGATTGAGGATATCATCGGTATTCCTGCTCAGGATGCACCCGAGATTTCTGCTAAAAACGGCATCAACATCCACTCTGTTATGGAGCGTATTGTTCAGGATGTACCTGCTCCCGAGGGTGACATTGACGCCCCTCTGCGAGCTATGATTTTTGACAGTGTTTACGACAGTTACAAGGGCGTTATCATCTATGTAAGAGTAAAAGAGGGTAAGATTAGCGTTGGCGACGAGTTCAAGCTTATGCAGACAGGCTCCACCTTCTCTGTTGTAGAGCTTGGCACTATGGGCGCTGTAAGCCTTGTACCCAAGGACACCCTCTATGCAGGCGAGGTAGGCTATATCACAGCATCTATCAAAACCTTGGGAGACGCCAAGGTCGGCGACACAGTTACCCTCACCCAGAATCCTGCAGAAAATCCCCTGCCCGGTTACCGTGAGATTCAGTCCATGGTTTACTGCGGTGTTTATCCTGCAGACGGTGCACGCTACGGAGACCTTCGTGACGCACTGGAAAAACTCAAGCTCAATGATGCGTCCCTCACCTATGAGGCAGAGACTTCCGTTGCTCTGGGATTCGGCTTCCGTTGCGGATTCTTAGGACTTCTCCATATGGAGATTATTCAGGAGAGACTTGAGCGTGAGTTCAACCTTGACCTTATTACCACTGCTCCGTCGGTTAGCTACCGAATAACCCTCACTGACGGCACAGTGCAGATGATAGACAACCCCACAAACTACCCCGACCCTGCACACATAGCTTCTGCGGAGGAGCCGTTCACAAATGCTCACATTTACGCTCCCTCTGACTATGTAGGCAACATTATGGAGCTTTGTCAGGAGCGTCGAGGAGTATTCATCGGTATGACCTACATTGACTCTGACCGAGTTGATATTCACTACGAGCTCCCCTTGGCAGAGATTGTTTACGACTTCTTTGATACTCTGAAGTCAAGGACCCGAGGCTATGCCTCCTTTGACTATGAGCTGAAGGAATACCGCCAGAGCCAGCTTGTGAAGCTTGATATTATGCTCAACGGCGATATCGTGGACGCACTTTCTTTTATTATTCACGCAGAGAAAGCCTACCCCAGAGCCAGAAAAATGGCAGAAAAGCTCAAGGAGAAAATCCCGAGACAGCTCTTTGAGGTGCCCATTCAGGCTTGCATCGGCGGTAAGATTATCGCAAGAGAAACCGTCAAGGCTATGAGGAAGGATGTTCTTGCCAAGTGCTACGGCGGTGACATCACCCGTAAGAAGAAGCTCCTTGAAAAGCAGAAGGAAGGTAAAAAGCGTATGCGTCAGTTGGGAACAGTTGAAGTTCCTCAGGAGGCGTTTATGGCTGTACTTAAACTGGATACAGATTAACAAAGTTATATTCGCCTGACGGCGAGTTGTGTTGTGCTTTATACAAACTAAAAAACCGATGTGAAATTCAAGTCACATCGGTTTTGTTTTATTATTATTGGTCTAATCCCCTGAAAAACTCATCATAGGAACAATTATATATTTTTCTCAAAGTCACAATAACACTTGCTCTTATATTCAATTCTCCTGCCTCATACTTTGCATAGGTTGACCTTCCGATATCGCAACCTCTCCGTTGAAGTTCTGCACATAGTTTTTCTTGAGATAAACCCGCTTCGTCTCTCAATCTGCGTAGATTATCTCCCATATTCAAATCTCTTCTGATTTTCTGCTCCATAATAACCTCCTGAGTTTTTGACCAATATTGGTTGCAACAAATTTCATTGTATGCTATACTCAGATAAAATATTGTCCGTTATACTGGTCAATATTTTAGGAGGATTTATGGCTACTTGTACTTTTTTCGGACACAGAGATACGCCTGAAAAAATAGAGCCCACACTACGGTCAGCTCTGATAGATTTGATTGAAAATAAAAATGTAACTTTGTTCTATGTTGGCAACAACGGGAACTTTGATTGTATGGTGACAAAACAGTTGCGACAATTAAAAGAAACCTATCCTTTCATAAGTTTTTATGTTGTTATTTCCTACATACCTACAAAATCCTTATTCGATAATAATGATATATACGAAACCTTGTATCCCGAGGAATTGGAGCATACGCCCCTTAGATTTGCAATAGATAAAAGAAACCACTGGATGTTAAATAACTCCGATTATGTAATTACCTATGTAACCCATATAACAGGCGGAGCCTGTAAGTTTAAGCAAATTGCAGAAAAAAAGAAGAAAATAATAATCGAATTGTCAGATACAGAAAAACCGATGTGATTAAAAAAATCACATCGGTCAGCTTGTCGATAAAGTATAAATCGTGGCTCCCCTTGTCAGGGGAGCTGTCACCGTAGGTGACTGAGGGGTAGTTAAAAAATTGCATTATATCTGCGTTTTCTCTCCCTCCGTATTTTGCCTTCGGCAAAATCCACCTC
>JAFUJH010000095.1 GCA_017473775.1 Ruminococcus sp. | reverse complement strand
TGTAAACGATTATCTGCTTTCAGGTCACACAATGACTTTCTTTATTGGAGCAGGAACCGCATCTGGCATTGAAGCCGATAAAGGAGAATCTGCAACTTTCATTGGAGTTCCAAAAGATAAAATTATAAAAGGTCAAAAAATCTTTGTTCCTGTTGCGGATTATAAAGTTATAGACCAACTTGTAAAAAACTAAATCTACAGGCGGCAACTCAAAGCCGCCTCTCGCTCATACCGCCAGCTCCGGGAACACGACCTCATTAGGGAATCCCGGTTGTTTGGTTATATCCCGCAACTCCTGCACATAGGCGAGGATTTCCTCATAGACTCCTTCGGAATCGTTGGTGGCGATGCCCAGGGCTGTCTGCTGCTGGTAGCGCTGAATCCGCCACTCCACCTCGTCAATCATGCCGTCACGCTTCCGCCGTATCTGCTCCGCAAGCCCCTCCTCGCTCGGCGGCAGCGGTTCTTCCAGGGTCGGCTTTTCCCCTTTGTGGAAGACAATCCTCTTGCCGTCTCCCTGTCCGTCCATCAGAGCCATGTGCTCATCCCCGGTCAGCACTACATAATCTGTAAGGCTGATGTTTCCGGCCTCATCAACGACCGTGTCAGGAAGATAGAAGCCGTAACTTTTTCCGTCCTTGCTTCCCGCAAACACGCATCCTCTGTAATCAGGCATTACAGCCCTGCCTTCATCCGAATCATTCTCATTAGCCATTCTTACGCTCCTTGCAAAAAAAGATAGATAAACTGTAGCGTATCCCAAAGAAAATTATATTTTAACCACCGTTACAACATACCAAAAGCCTATCCCTGTTACGCTATGTGGAGAGGTGAAAAATGCTAAAACTACAGATATGGCGTAGACAGCAAAGCTACGACTTCAAGGCAGATCCCGGAAAGCCTGACGGCTTCGACAATAACTGGAAGAACAACAGCATTGATTTACTTGTGCTTCTTGACGGTTCTGCAATCCTTTTTCAGTGCCATGCTCAGACGGTTGCAAACTACTGTTTCGGCGACATGACTCCGGGCGACAATCTCCCGCACGGCGACACCGTAGCGGCAGGAGAATTCACGCTCAAATGCTTTGTTGAGCCAAGAGCCTTTCACGGAGAAATCCACGCAATCACAAAGTCAAAAGACCTTGACGGTCAGCCAATCGACAGAACTGCAATGCAGACCACGGCGGGTGGCTTCCAGAACGGACGGTGGCTCGTACACGACCGCTACAGCTTCAAACTCGGCAAAGACACAAACTATGCCTGGTCAGCAGGATGTTTCATTCTGTCATCAAACGACCTCGCTCGGCTCAACGCAATACTCAAAAATGAGGGCGTTAAGGCTGGCGATGAAATCAGCGGCGAAGTAATCGAGGAGGAATAAAATGAGCGTTGATTTAACAAAACTGTTACCTGTGGCGGTAATCGTCGCAGTTTTCGTCACGGTACTTCTAACCGAAATCATCAAGAAGGAAGACAAAAAAGACAAGCTCAAAGGATACAGAATTTATATTCCGGCAATCCTGAGCGGACTTGAGTCTGCTTTGCTTGCTTTCGGCGAGTTTTTCACCTGGAAGCAAGCTCCGTTTTATTGGGCTACGATTTTTGCCATAAGTGTTTTCGGTTATAAAGCAATCTATAGCAAATTCAAGGCTTGGATGGGCATAGATGAAAGTACTCCAAATACTTAAAACAGTCCTTGCAGTCGTCGGCTTGTTCGCACTCGGAATCCTGACAGGAGCATTTCTTTTCAGAAAGCCAGCAGACGGAAAGGACGACGAAGCACAAAAGGCAAAAGAGGAAAAGAAGAATGAAATTGAAAGCACTCCCGCTGACGCTCTTGTTTCTGATGCTAACAACGCAGACGAGCTTCGCACAGAAAAAGAACGAATCAAAGCCGACTTCCGCCAGCGAATACGGAATAGACTTAACGAAGAGTTACACAGGCTCGGAGCTTCTGGAGCTGATTCAGATTGTGGAGCAGGAAGCTCAACAGGCTATTGACGAGGCCTTTAACAAAGGCTACAAACAAGGCTTGCTTGCAGCCGCTCCTGATGCCGAATATTGGCGGATAAGATCCACGCAATACGAAGCCGAAATCACACGGCTCAAAAAAGAAAAATGGCTTTATGCCTTCGGCGGACTTGGTGTCGGCTTTATTTTTGGAGGAGGCTTTGGCTTCACCATTCGGCTGCAGAACTGACTTCACGATTCTTTTAACGCCTGTTATAGCACAGGCGTTCTTTTGTTTTGGTAACATTCACTTAACGGAGTAACTATGGAAATAGCAAAATTTGTTCTGTCCTGTATCGGAAGTTTTATCGCCGTGAGTGGCTTCTTTATGGGTATCTGGAAAGCCTACTCAAAGAAAACAGACGACAAAATCAAAGCCATACAAGCACAGGCAGACGAAAAAACAAAAGAAGCAGAAGCTCACGCGCAGGAAGAAATAGACAAGGTACGGGAAGGCTCAATCGCAAAATCCGAGAAACTTGAAAAGCGGATTACATCCCTTGAAAAGAATGTTTCCGACTTGCAGCGGGATGTAAACCTCAATCTTGGACAAAGGCTCTCAAACATTGAGGGCGAAATGAAGGGCATGAATAACATCTTGAAACAGATACAAGGCTGGTTTATCAACAACACACCAAGAGGCTAAAAATGAAAGACATATTCATCGGCAATCAGCGGATTCTCATTTTGCAGGGAATCGAAAAAAATATAACTCTCTCAAACGAAATGGCACAAAGACTTCTTCGTGTTTACGGTCATACACTCCCGCTTGAAAAGGTAAACGCAATCTGTCTTTGGCTTGAACAGAGAGGACTTGTAACAATCGAAAAGCTCAGCGAAAGCCTCTGGACTATGAAGCTCACAAAGCATGGTCAGGAAGTGGCTCTCGGCTACGCTAGGGAAGAAGGCGTTGACTTGCCTGTGGAGGATTAGTCTATGGGTCAGAAATCAAGCATCGACAAACTTGCTCCCGAACTCCGCTCAAAGCTCATAGAGCTTTTACAAAATCCGTCAGTAACTCAAAAAGAAATCGTCGAACTGATAAACGCCGAAGCTGGCGAGATTGTGGTAAGCAAAAGCAGCGTAAACCGCTACAAACTTCGCATGGATAAATTCGTCGCTAAGACAAGGGAAGCTCGTGAGGTTGCAGACGCATACATCGAAAAATACGGAACAGAAAGCAGGAACAAACTCGGTAAAATCGCAAATGAATATATCCGCCTCATGGTGTTTGACCTCATAACAGAGCTTGAGGACTTGAAGGATAACGGCGGTGAAGTAAAACCCGAAATCTTATCCGACATAATTTACAAGGTTTCAAGGGCTATAAAAGAACTTGAATATTCGGACAAACTCAACGCGGAAAGAGAATCTGAAATCAAGGCGGAAGCAATGAAAGAAGCCGCCGAAAAGGTTGAGACCGTCTGCAAGCAGAAAGGCGTTTCAAAAGAATCTATGGATATGATTTTGCGAGAGGTTTTCAACATACAATGACAATCGAAGAAGCACGAAAAAACGATATTCTCCTAGCATATCAAATCGCATGGCTCAAAGATAATTCTCCACTCAAGATTTGGGAAAAATCCCGCCGTATCGGTGCATCTTGGGCTGAGGCTTTTGTCTGTGCCGGGCTTGCAGCTCTTGCAAAATCAGCCGGAGGAATGGACTGCTTTTATATGGCTTACGAAAAGGAAATGACACAGCAGTTCATTTCCGATGTTGCATTTTGGGCTAAGGTTCTGCAGGTTGCCTGTAACGACATTGAAGAGGTTGTAATTAAAGACGAAGACAAAGATGTCTTGATGTATAAAATCCGCTTTGATTCCGGCTTTGAGGTTTGGGCTTTGCCGTCAAAGGCTAGGCTTCTCCGTTCCAAGCAGGGGCATTTTGTTTTTGATGAGGCGGCCTTTGCGGACGAGTTCCACGAGATTTTAAAAGCCGCCCACGCATTTAGGATTTGGGGCGGTTCAATCTCAATTCTTTCAACTCATAACGGTGAAGACAATCCGTTCAATCAGCTTATACAGGATATAAAAAACGGCAAGAAAAAATGGTCACTTCATCATACGACGATTGAAGATGCCCTTGATGACGGCTTGTATAAAAGAATCTGCAAGGTTCAGAACAAAGACTGGTCGGAAGTGGCTCAGAAAGAATGGCTTGCTGAACTTCTTGAAGAAGCTGGCGAATTTGCGGACGAGGAATACTACTGTATTCCAACCAGGGCCGGTGCAAGATATTTCTCCGCCGAGCTTATCCGCTCCGTCGCTGTCAAAGACAAGCCTGTTTTCCGTTTTGCCGCCGAGGATTCATTCACTTTTGAAAAAGCTGAAAAAAGAGAAAAGCAGATTCTCAAATGGTTCAAGGAAGTCAAGCCGACTTTGCTTTCAACTGACCAGCCTGTTTGTGCAGGAGAGGACTTTGCGAGGTCGGGCGATATTACAGTTCTACACTTTGACACCGAACTTGCAGACGGAAGCACGGACACGCTTTGTGAAATCGAATTGCGTAATGTGCCGTTTGAACAGCAGAAGCAGTTTATAAACCTGTGCTTTGACACGCTCAAAAACTTTGATGGAGCAGCTTTCGACTCAAGGGGAAACGGTCAGATGATAGCTGAATGGGCGGCTCAGGAATACCCCGGATGTATCTTCCAAGTCATGCTCACCCGCTCATGGTATGCGGAAAACTTCCCGCACTTAAAGGCAGCGTTTGAGGACGGAAAATCAAACATCCCAGACGACAGCTTTATCAAGGACGATTACAGGGTTGTCGGTTTGGTTCAGGGCATTCCGCTCATAACAGAACGAACAGGCGGCGGACGAAGCAAACGCCACGGAGACAGCTGTGTTGCAAAAGTCATGGCACACTTCGCACACCGCGAACTTGACGGAGCTGGTTATCAGGAAATGACTTATGAGGCGGTCGAAACGCCCAACAGATTCAGACACAGAGAGGACGACGAATGGTAGAGGATAAAGAAAAAGACGAAATTGAAACCCAGACTGGAAAAAAGCAGCTCGGAAAAGAACAGGCCTTTGCCGTTCCGTACACGAACAGAACTCCGTGGGCTGATTTTTCCCTGCTCAACAGACTGTCGCCCGAAAGGCTCGCCTCAATACTTCGCGATGTAAGAAGCGGCGAATGTCCTGCGGAATACTTGGAGCTTGCCCAGGATATGGAAATGCGGGATCTGCATTACCGTTCTGTTCTCTCAACAAGAAAGGATGCTGTCTGTGGTTTGGAAATCAAGGTTGAACCAGCAAGCGATGACAAGCGTGACATGGAAATTGCTCAGGCTGTAGAAAACGACATCATCAGAAACAAAAAAGCCCGGTTCATTCCTCTCGTGCGTGATATGCTTGATGCTCTCGCAAAAGGTTTCTCCGTTTGTGAGATTGACTGGAACACTTCATACAAATTGTGGAAGCCGAGAAAATACGCATGGAAAGATCCTCGCTGGTTTCAGTACGATAAAGAAACAGGTCAAACGCTCATGCTTCGTGACGAATTGACTACCGAACTCCACCCGCTTTTACCTAACAAGTTCATAATCCACGAGCCACACTTAATCAGCGGAACACAGATTGCGGGCGGTCTTGCACTCCCGGCTTTGTTTTATTTCATGCTTAAAAGCTATGATGTGACAAGTTGGGCAGCTTTCATTGACCGCTACGGATTCCCGATTCGATTAGGCAAATACAGTCGAAAGGCAACAAAAGACGACATCACAACTCTACGCCGTGCGGTCGCTTCAATCGGGGCAGACTTCGGTGCTGTCATTCCTGAAGGAGCAACAATCGAAATCATCGAATCAAAAACAAGCGGAGAAAATTCCGATGCCTATCAAAAAATGGCAACTTGGATTGACAAGCAGATTTCAAAACTCGTTCTCGGTCAGACAATGACAACTGACGACGGCTCAAGCCGTGCACAGGGCGAAGTCCACGAGGAAGTAAGGCAGGACATCGCCGCAGCAGATGCACTCGCTGTCGCAGACACGCTCAACTCAATGCTTGTTGTTCCTTATGTGAATTTCAATTTTGGCGAACAGGAACGCTATCCCGAAATCATCCTGTATAAGCCCGACGAGCAGAACATTGAGCAGGTTGTAAATGCCATTGAAAAGCTCGCCCCACACGGACTGACAGTAAAGGCAGATGAAGTCCGCTCGCTTCTCGGTCTTTCAAAGCCTGAAGATGACGATGAAATTATCGGCGGAAGAATGCCTGTTTCAGCTCCTGAAGAACCCGATTTGAACTCAAAAAAGGAACTCAACGCTGCATCAGCGGGAAAACAATCAGATTCGAGCTTTGTTTCCGACATCGAAGCCGACTACTCAGGCGACCTCGTGCCAATCAGCGATGAAATAGCGGAAGTCTTGGAAAAGGCGGCGGACAAGGCAACAGACTTTGACAGCTTCAAGGCGGAACTTTTGCGGCTCTCGTCAGAATGGAGTGCAGACAAAATCGCCGACCTGATGGCGATAGCGTTCTTCTCAGCTCGTGCCAAAGGCGACAACAATTTTGCAGGATAAAAAATGGCAGACAAACTCATTCCAAAACAGGCTCTCGACTACATCAAAAACAAAAAGCTGCATCCAGCGTTCTCATATAAAGATGTGTGGAATGAAGAACACGCCACCGC
Organism: Ruminococcus sp.; assembly: GCA_017473775.1. GTDB lineage: Bacteria > Bacillota > Clostridia > Oscillospirales > Acutalibacteraceae > Ruminococcoides. The sequence continues at coordinate 1,083 of JAFUJH010000095.1, read as the reverse complement.
TTTCACAGTCGCAAAGGCAATGCAGCTTGATGTTCTTTCCGACATAAAAGGAGCTGTCGAAAAGGCGATTGAAAAAGGAACGACTTTTGAGCAGTTCAAGAAAGAACTAAAACCCACACTAATGCAAAAAGGCTGGTGGGGAAAAAGAGAAATGACTGACCCACTCACAGGCGAAACAATAACCACACAACTCGGAAGCGACCGACGCTTGAAAACAATCTACAGCACGAACCTTCGAAGCGCATATCAGAAAGGACAGTATGACCGCACAATGGAAAGCGACCTGCACCCATATCTGATGTACCGAATCGGGGCGAGCGTACATCACCGGGAACAGCATTTAAGATGGAACAACCTTATCCGCCCAAAAGACGACCCAATCTGGAACATTATTTTTCCGCCCAACGGTTACGGCTGCAAGTGCTACACGGTCGCCGTAACACAGGCACGAAAAGAAAAATATGAGCGTGACGGAGTGCCAGCCTACAATCCCGACACGCAGAGAACAGTCCGCGTTCCTGTTCAGACGACAGCACCGAAAATGTCATACAAAGTATATGAGAATGTCCGCAAAGGAATTATCGAAAGAATCCCTGCTGGCATAATGCCGGGCTTCAACTGGAATCAGGGAAAAGCAGACAGAGTTTTCTCTTCAATACAAGTTCTTGCAAAGAAACTTGGAGTTGACTCTGACGGAGCGAACTTTGATTTTCTAAAAACTGTTTATGACAATCAGGTTTTCAGAACCAGCTTTCAAAGTTTTGTTGATAAAAGTTTCAGCGGTCAGTACAAAGGACACGAAATCACGCCTGCAGGATTTTTAAATGCAACGGTTGTTCGCTGGCTTAAAAGCAATGCAGGAATAGATGTTGGAACAAACACTGTAATCGGCTTAGAATCAAGATTGATAAAAGGTATCAAGGCAACTCGCCACGGCATTCAGAAAGTTGATGCAGAACCTCTGCTTGATACAATGCTCAACGGAAAAATTTACTGGAGTAAAGATGGAAACGGCAACAAAGCAAAAGACTCTCTTGTTTATCTTTTTCCTGTAAATGAAAACGAGTGGTTTCAGATTGCAGT
>JAFUJH010000094.1 GCA_017473775.1 Ruminococcus sp. | reverse complement strand
ATTTTCAACTGCGACGCCGATGCAATCTTACACCAAGTAAATTGCCAGGGCGTTATGGGGAGCGGCGTAGCCAAACAGGTGCGTGAAAAGTTCCCCACAGTATTCAAATACTACAAGGCTCGTTGTGACGAGGATAAGCGTCTCAAGGGGCAGTCCGGTAGCACGAAGTCAAGCCTGCTTGGTTTGGCTCAGGTTTGCTACAAGGAAGACTACCTCGTTGGTGAGGTCAAGGATACGCAGGTAATCATCAACCTGTTTGCCCAAGACAACTACGGGTACGACGGCAACTGTTACACCGATTATGAGGCGCTTCGCAAGTGTCTGCAGTCGGTTAACGAACAGTTCGCCGGTAAAAGAGTGGCAATCCCATATTTGATGGCGTGCCACAGAGGCGGCGGTGATTGGAACATCGTCTCCAAAATGATTGAGGAGACGCTTGCTGATTGCGATGTGACATTCTACCGCTACGCCGCATAAGGAGGTGAAATTGTGAGAACCCCCATTGAGTTAAACAGTGTTCACGAGGTCGAAAGATTTACGCAGTTAGTGCAGACTGTCGATGTTGATGTCAGGTTGGTAGGTAAAGACGAAAACGGTAACGACTGGAACCTCTCTGCGAAGTCTCTGTTCTGCTCGTTGATTATTTCTGCGAAGTTGCAGAAAGACCGAGCTCACACAGCACACGATGTCGATTGGAACACAATTTACTGCGAGTGCGAAAAAGACATTTACTGTCTTATCAGAGAATTTGTCAAAGAGTGACAATAGGAAGCGAGGTATTTTATGGCGTCAAAATCAAAGCGCCCACAGTTTTCTGTGTGCATCAGTGATTTCTGCACAATGGTCGCAGAAGCAAAGCAGGATTATGAGTGGAACCGAGATGAGGTAAACCGACTCGACCGGCTGACGCAGGACTACCTCCACAAACTTGAACTTGACGGATTAAGCTACGGCGAACGAGCAAAGGTTGCAACTCAACTTGCTCGGTGCCGTCAGCTTCGCCGAGAGTCCAAGGACACAGTAGAGATTCTGGAACCGTTCATTGAGTTCATCGAGACCGAGAAAGGTAAGCAAATGATGAACCTAATGAGAGAGACGCTCGGCAGGACACGCAAGGTCGAAGAGCGTATGGATACCCGTACATACCGATACAAGGTGTTAGAAACAGGTGGCTAATATGAAAGATGTAGAAAACTTCTTAAAGCGATTTCATTTGTCTGAAAATGTAGACGAGGTTTTCACTTGTGGTTGTTGCTACTGGTTCGCTGCTGTTTTGTTCGGTCGTTTCATCAGAGACGGAGCGACAATAATGTACGACGAAGTGGCAAATCACTTTGGAACCAGAATCAAAGGCAAAGTGTATGACATCACCGGCGATGTCACCGACAAATACAAATGGGTTCCTTGGGAGTCCATAACGGACAGTTCTCTTAGAGCGAGGATTGTTCGTGACTGCATTATGTTTTAACAACCTGTAATGATATTACTATTTCGATAGTGCTTCTTGCTGATAGCGGAAGTAACACAAAGGTAGCGAATGGAGGATGGCGCAATGGACATCCGGGCGCCGTCCCACGGCACCTTCTGCAGGTAGCTGCACTCCTTTCTGCTTCCTTGATGCTGCAGGACAACGGTTTAGCCAGATGGGTAATCTTCAGAAAACTGAATCCCTCAGCTCTTCTCCGGACGAGCCCGGCATTCTGTACCGTATTTCCTGTATGAGATTACAGGCTTTAACGATTGGAGATGAACAAATTGAAGAAGGTGATTTGATGAGTAGTGCAGATTTCTGTGTCTGTTGTGGAGCAACAGTTCCAGAGGGTCGACAGACTTGTCTCGAGTGTGAGAAAGCGGCGAGCAAGAAAGAGTCGTTATACGACGATGTTTGCAGGGCGCTGACAGACTACGAGCACGCAAGCGACCCCGAAACACCAAAGCAAAACTTTACAGAGGTATTCTATCATTTACTCGTAAGGGTATCTCTGGAGCTTCAAACAAGCTAATAAACTGCCCGGTTGAGATAACATACCACGGCTGCGAGCGGCGGTCGGGTTCCAAGGTGCGGAGTTTTCGAGTTGCTCCGTGGGCGTAAAAGAAATAGAGGTTAGGTTGCGTTACACAACCGAAGCGTAGTTCTGAAATGAGACAAGGCTTAGCCTCACACAGTGAAGATAGTTGCGTTAACTGCGGGGACGCGATGAGGCTTCCGGGTATGCACACCATTACCGTCGGCATACCGAAATACCTTGGTAGACTAAGGCGGGAAACACTAATCCCCCTGCCATCCGTTAGAAAGGCTGAAAAGACCACGGTAAACCGCACGAAAGGTTCGTCCTCGTAGGCGGAGCTGTGATTGAATACAATCCTGCGTAAAGGTTAGGAGTGAGGCTGATGGTGGAGTCGCTTATGTAACATACATACATCCAAAAAATGTTGTGAATCAAAGGAGAGATAGTCTAATATGGCAATCGGAATTATTCTTGGCATCGTGTTTGTGGTGCTTTGTATTGGCGGCTTTGTCGCCTCCTATATGTTCTCGGACAACTGCAACACAGTTGGCTCCGTGCTGTCTGCGATTTTCGCAATCGTGATGATTTTCTGCTTCATCCTCGTTCCTTTCAGTTTCCACACTGTGGACACCGGCGAGGTTGCGGTTGTTAAGCATCTCGGCGAGGCAAAAGAAGTACGCAACGCTGGTACACACTTCGACTTATGGGTAACCAATTCCTATCAGCGTTACGATGCTAAGGTACAGAATGTCGACATTGAGACTGCTGCATATTCCAGCGATGCTCAGACAATGAATGTTCAGATGACCCTGCAGTACCAGATTATGGGCGACAAGGTTATGGACATCGCAAAGCAGTATGGTTCTCTGGAAATTCTGCAGAATCGGATTCAGTCCATCGCTATTGAAAAGACAAAGGCTGTGCTTTCTTCCTACAAGGCAATGAATATTATCTCTGACCGGGCGGCAATGTCTCCCGCTGTAGAGACTGCCATTAAGGAAGCAATCGGCGATGAATACTTTGTGAATGTAACGGCTGTGGTTCTGACAAACATTGATTTCTCTGACGCCTTTGAACTGGCGGTCGAGGAGAAGATGATTGCAGAGCAGAAGCAGCTCAAGGCTGAGTACGAAAACCAGACCAAGGTTGCACAGGCTGAAGCTGATGCTAAGGCAAAGATTGTTGCTGCCGAAGCCGAGGCAAAGGCTAACGAGCTCTTGGAGAAGTCTCTGACCGACAAGATTTTACAGGAAATGTATATCGACAAGTGGGATGGCAAGCTTCCCGAAGTGGT
>JAFUJH010000093.1 GCA_017473775.1 Ruminococcus sp. | reverse complement strand
TATCGTTAATCATATATACTACATTCCAATAGAAAGGACTGATTCATATTTTGGTTTCAAAATCTAAAGCGGAGGTGAGAGACTATGGTCAGAGTATGCGATGCCATTATGGGCACAGGCAAATCAAGTGCAGCGATTACCTATCTGAACGAGCACCCGAGCGATAAGTTCATATACATCACCCCGTACCTTGACGAGGCGACCCGTATCAAGAAAGGTTGCCCCCAGCTTCATTTCGTCGAGCCAAGCAATAAGCTGAAACAGTACGAGTTCAAGAAGTCACTCCATACTGCCGCACTCATTCGAGAAGGGCGAAACATCACTACCACGCACCAAGCCTTTAAGGGCTACACGCAGGAGACGCTCGACTGCATCAAGGAGCAGGGATACACTCTCATCGTTGACGAGAATGTTGATGTACTGGAGATGTTCGAGTTCCACCCCGACGACTTACAGCTTGCAGTTGATGCCGGTTACATTGCTGACAACAACGGAGTGTACTCCATCGCCAACGAGGGCTACAAGGGTAAGGCACTGCAGGAACTGTTCGGTCTGTTGAAGTCCAGAGAGCTGATTAGGATGACAGACAAGGACGAGAACTCCCTCTTCTACTGGGCGTTGCCACCCGAGTTGCTGACCTCGTTCAAGGATGTGTTCATTCTGACCTACCTGTTCAACGGTCAGAGTCTCCACCACTTTATGGAGATATACAACATCCCCTACGAGTATATCGGCATTGAGCGTACCGAGGACGGGGGCTACCGTTTTGGTGATTACCCCGGCTACACTCCCGAGTATGTTTACCGCTTAAAAGAGATGCTCCATATTCTGGAGCGAGACAGAATCAACGATGTCGGTGACGACTACCACGCCCTGTCTATGAACTGGTTTAAGCGCGGTGGTGAGAATGTCGAACAGCTCAAGAGGAATGTGAGCAACTGCTTCAACAACATCTGGCGAGACATCCCGGCTGATAAGCGACTGTGGGGTTCCTATAACGGCGAGTTCAGCAAGATACGAGGGAAGGGATACACTAAGGCGTTTCTGACATTCAACGCCAAGGCAACCAACGCCTACAAGGATAGAGAGTGCCTCGTGTATATCGCCAACTTGTTTATGAATGTCAACGAGAAGAAGTTCTATCAGATGCACGGTCTTGAGGTTGACGAGGATGCCTACGCACTATCCATTATGGTGCAGTGGATTTGGCGCTCCGCTATTCGAGACGGCAAGGAAGTTTACTTATACATACCGAGCAGGCGTATGAGAACGCTGCTCATTAACTGGATTGAAACTACGAGCAAAGGAGGAAACCGTGTTGAGCAATAAGAGATGCAAGGACTGCTACTATTGTGATGTGTGCCCCAAAGATGAGGCGTGTGAAGATTTCACACCCATCACCGAGGAAGGCGAAGACGCAGTCATCGAAGAAATTATTGAGCGAGGACGCGAGGAATACCGCGCCGCTTGGAATGAATACATAAGCGAATACCAGGACTAATTTATTTTTTTGATATTTCAAGCTAATTCTAAAATTTACAATGAAATGAGGTGACTCCAATAAGCAAGCAATTAGTATGTCAGAAGTACATTTACAAGATACATAGCAGTCGCCTGCGAAAAGAGAAGTGGAAACTGACCTTGCCTATTGATGAGGCTCGCAGAAACGACGAGGTCATCTCGCTTGCGGACAGTCAGATGCTACGCTGGATTGACGAGCTGAACGGCATCACGGACGCAGACGCACAAGCACGAGAGATTAAGACCCAAGTCAAGAGGTTGCGAAAGGAACCGAACAGCATACAGAACAAGCGAGCTATCAAGAAACTGTATGACGAGCTTGACCGACTTCAATTCAAGCCAGACTATATGTGCCTTATCATCGATAAGGATAAGGACTACTACAGAGCCTGCCGTGGTTTCAGTATTAACGGCGTCAAGTACAAGAGACTGCTCGGTACCAATGGCGGTATCAAGAACAGCACAATCGTCTTTGTGAGCGAGAGACTTTCCGAGGAGTTAAAGCGCAGAGTCGAGAACGGACGCAATCCCGACAAAGAACTTGTTACGGCGAAGCTCGAAGCGTATAAGGCACTGACCTGTAGCGCATCCATCCCGGTGTCGCTCCCGAAAGGAGTCTTGGTGGTTGATGATGCGGAGACAGAGTTCCTGTCCGACATTATCTACCTGACCGACGAGGGTGACGGCGAACCGCTGATGGAAGAACAGAAACAGCAGACCATAAATATGGACGCATCCGACGGATACGGCATTATGCTCCCGTCGCTCGCCGCTCGTTGGAGCGAGGAGCTGGGTCTGGATTATGTGGTCAGCGGTGTGAATACCCGCTTCTCATTTGAGAAAGGAATGATATTTACATTCGATTTCGTAGACTTCGCCGACAAGGTTGCGAAGAAATACATAGTAAAAGATGCCTGGGGTAACGATGTCGATGTGCGTGATGTTGAAATTATCCTCACCACTTCAATGGTGAAACTCTGGGATAGCTACGACAGTTGTGACCACTACATTACAACCTCGGTCAACAACGGCTACACATTCGGCATCGCCAAGACCTGCCCGAAGACGTTGGAGAGTGAGCGTAATCTGAACTATCAATTCATCCATAGCTACGACCTCGAGGACGAGGACATCGACGAGCTGATTGCTCCCACGATGAACGAGATTA
>JAFUJH010000092.1 GCA_017473775.1 Ruminococcus sp. | reverse complement strand
TCGCCGTAACAATCAGAGAGGTAGATGAGGTCGTTGAAATCGAGCTTATCAACTAATTTATTAAAGGCAACATTGAGCTGACTAAGGTGGATAAAGACTATCCTGACAATAAGCTCTCTGGTGCAGTATTTGAGGTTTACTCCGATATGGACGGTAACGGTGAGCTTGGAGAAGCTGACAAGCTGATTGGCGAAATGACCGAGCTTAACGGAGGTGTTTATCAGATGACAGAACTCCGCTACGGAAAATACCTTGTCCGTGAGAAAACTGCCCCGACAGGCTTCGTGCTTGATGAAAATGTGTATGCCGTATCTATTGAGGAAAACGGCAAGACCGTAATCGTAGAGAATGAAGCAGGCATTGGCTTTATCAATACGGCACAGAAAGGCTCTCTTAAAATCGTAAAGACTTCCTCTGACGGTAAGGTGGAGGGCTTCTCCTTCCGTGTAACAGGTGCTAACGGATATGACCAGATATTCAAGACTGACAAAAACGGCGAAATCTTCATTGAGGGTCTGCGAATTGGAGATTATACCGTATCCGAGGTAAGCGACAATGTTTCCGCAGGATATATCCTGCCTGCCGACAAACAGGCAACGGTCAAGGTGGATGCCACTACTATCGTTGAGATGCACAACGAGCTGAGAGATACCCCGAAAACGGGTGATGACTTTAACCTCGGCTTATGGGTAAGCCTTGCGGCTGTTTCCGTTATCGGTGCAGGCGTTCTCGGCTTTGTCGGCTTCAAGAGAAAGAAAAAGGAGGACTAAGCTATGGACGCTAAAACCATTATCGCCATCGTGCTTGTAGTATTTATCGTAGGTGCGGCGGTATGGCTGAATATCCGTAACAGGAAGAAATGATGAGCGTTGGGGCGGCTGAAAGATGCCGCCCCTTTGCTGTTTATGGAGGTAATCTATGAGAAATCTCAAAACCATTGAGGGCAAGGTCAAAGCTATTCTCCACAAGGACGAGGAAGCCAGAAATGATGATATGCTGCTATATCTAAAAGTCTGTAATTCCTGTCTGAAAGATACAGGAGCTATGCCCTTTGCCGAGGTAATGGCTCAGTATAAATATCTTGGACTGCCGAACTTTGAGAGCGTGGGCAGAACACGCCGCAAGCTACAGGCAAAATATCCAGAGCTTGCAGGAAATGTCCGTGTAAAGAAGCTCCGTAAAACACAGGAGCAGGCATATCGGCAGTATGCTAAAGAGGAATGAGGTGTCAGATGAACAAAGAAAAACGCAGTAAAAATAATTACGAAATCATAGAGAGCTGTACTATCGGGAACACAGAACTCGTTATCGGTCACAACCCTAATGCCGTTAATCCTTATGTATGTTGGTACTGCAAGGGCGGTACGGATTATTTCTGGGGCTATTATACCAATGAGCTTTCCGATGCGAGAGATAAGCTGAGCGAACGTTACAAGACCGAGTGCGGTATGCCGTACAATCAGCCGCCTAAAAAGCAGAAAAGCCGTGATGACCGTGAGCGATAAAAAGATATATGACTGCAAGACCTGTCCCTATCCCCGATATAAGGACGGGTCTGTTATTTTCTGCGATGTATGTATCCGCAAGATTTTAGATGAGCAGAAAGAAAAAAAGGAAAGAAAGGAGTAACCGAATGAGTAGAGAAAAAAGAATGCTCGGTAATTACGAGATTATCCAGAGCATCTATGTCGGAGATAAAGAGGTCGTGTTCGGCGTTGATAAAAACGACCCACACCCCTTTATGGTCTGCTACTGCGATTACCACAACCCTCTGTCAGCAGCGTGGCCGACAGAGGGTGTTGCTTCGGACGATTATCTGGAAGCAATGCAGATTTTTGTTGACCGAGTACAGTCGCAGATTGACCGCACCAAAGAGGAATTATCCAAATTCCCTTTTGATAAGACCGTGTTTACAAAGGAGCATTGTATCCCCGATGACGGTATGCGTAGCATCGTGGGTAAAGTGGTGGTTATCAATTCCGAGCCGAAACGCTATGAGTATCAGCACCCTGCCTATCAGCTTATATTAGCAGACGGAGGACACGGGGCTACGGGCGGCAGAGGTCAGGCGGTGTTCGGAACTTGTCTTGCCACAGGAGAGCGAGCCAGATGGGAAAGGTACGATGTGCTTGGCGAAATCAAGCCCGAATGTATGCCCGATTGGGCAAAGGAAGCCCTTGCAAAAATCAAGCAGCAGGAAAAAGCTCCAAAGAAAAAAGACTATGAACGATAAAGGAGGATTGAGATATGGCTGTTAATCAAAAAGCTGTCAAGGTCTTAAACAAGGTCTTGGACGCAGGCTTTACCGATGAAAAAGCGATTGCCGCTATGACTATGGACGATATTCTCTCTATGCAGGGTATCACGGTTGCGGATATTGCCCTAATCAATGACCTGCAAAAGAGCATCAAAGCGAATAAGGTCATTTCTTTTCTTGGCGGTGGTGCTGATGAATAAGGAGAAACAATCAAATTTAACAGGATAAGGAGGTGTAAGTCGAATGACTGCGAAGTATCAGCTAATTACAGAGCTGTATCGGCGTACAGGCGTTGCGGTTGCGAAAAATCCGCAGGTGTGGCAGAGCTTTTTGTCTGCCGCCTGCCGCAATTATAAATGCCGTTTTGACGAACAGCTTTTAATATACGCTCAACGCCCCAATGCTGTCGCAGTTGCAGAGCTTGAAACTTGGAACAAGCGTTTTAAGCGTTGGGTCAATAAAGACAGTAAGGGTATTGCCGTATTCGACCCGAAAGGTCGCAGGAATACCCTTAAATATTATTTTGATATTTCCGATACCCACGAGGGCTATTATGGCAGCCACCCTGTTCCGATATGGCAGATGAATGAGCGATACGAGCAGGCTGTCATTGAAAGGCTCTCCGACAGGTTTGGCGAAGTGGAAAACACCGACCTTGCTTCTGTCTTAATGGAAACGGCAAGGAACGCCGTTGAGGATAATCTGCAAGATTATTTCTCACAGCTAACAGACTTCACAAAGGACAGCTTCTTGGAGGAATTGGACGATTTTAATGTGGAAGTTTGTTACAGGCGTTTGGTAACAAACAGCGTTGCTTTTATGCTGATGAGCCGTTGCGGTCTGGATACAAGTGAGTATTTCAGCAGAGAGGATTTTGAGGATATTATCAATTTCAATACGCCTGCGACTATCAATGCTCTGGGGATTGCCACGAGCGATATTTCCGAAATGGCTCTCAAAGAAATCTCTCTTACAATCCGAAATGTGCAAATCTCAGAGAAAGGCACAAATCGCACCTTTGTACCAGAGAAGCAAAGCCAATATAATATAGGCAGAAAACAACCCGAAAGGAGTGGAAATAATGAACGAAATCACTTACACCAGACAGGGCGATTATCTTATACCCGACCTAACATTACCGATAGAGAGCGAAATTCCGCTTGGCAGATACGCACAGATGCACAGGGATTATCTGGAGCAGCACAAGCGAGTGACCTATCTCAATCTGCTGACATCGGGCAAGCTGAACGAGCATCTGTATCAGACCGAGCAGACAGCACTCCAGAGGTTAGAGCTTCTGACGAAGCAGCTCTCCGAGGAACAGGGCGTGACGGAGGAACTGAAAGAGAAAGCTCCGATGCAATGGGTAGCCCTAATGAACAATATTCGCAGTCAAGCGGAGGAAGTGATAATGACCGAACTGATTTACAAGTAAGTGTTGCCAATGAAGATGAGGTCAAGGTCAATCTTCCTACCGTAGAGGAACAAATCGAAATGATAGCCGAAGCAGAGGACGAAAAATCCTCTGCTTTTGCTATTTCCAAAGAAGATATTGACTCCGTGCTTCAGAAAGGAAGCGGATTTGCGGACGGTAAATACCGCATTTACCGCCAATTCCAAAAGGGCGAGGACAGACAGAAAAATATCGAGTTCCTTAAAAAAGAGTACGGCACGGGTGGCGGCGGTCATACTTTCCCAGACGGTTTTGAGGGTCATTCTTGGCACGACAGCAAAGGGCTTGCCATTGACCGAAACGGAACTTATACCAATCACGACCTTGTGCTGAAATGGTCTGAGGTTGAGAAAAGGCTGCGAGAATTGATAAAGGCAGACCGCTATCTCAACCCGAAAGAAAAGGAACACTATCCCGAATTTCTGGAAAGCGTGTCAGCTCCCCAATATGAAATCGACACCCAGAGAAAAATCCTGCGGCAGAGATTTATTGATGCTAACCGTGACCTGCCCCCTGCCGACAAAAGGGATACCCTTGCCCTGCGGCTCTCCGATTTTATCCGTGATTTAAGCGGATACGAGAAAGATTTACTATCCGAAGTAGAGCGTACCGACCTTGCTGATGTTACCGCCGAGGAAATGGAAAAGCAGCTTTCCGACCCTGCCACAGTTCAACAGCTCATTGACTTTCTTGCCCAGATACAATGGAAAACGACCTCGGTTTTCAGCCGCAGTAATGCGTGGAAGTTTACCGAGGAATTAAAGGAACTACACCCACTCCGATACCTCTACAATGAGGGCGATGTGGTGTATATCGGTGCGGATAAATATGAGGTCATCACACTATCTGAGGACAGCGTTTATCTGCAAAATGCTGAGTTCCCTCTGTTCAGCAAGGAATACACCAGAGCTGAGCTTGAAGAAAAGCTAAAGGAAAATCCTGCAAACGACCATTTGAAAGTGGTCGTGACCGAAAAACAGCGAACAGAAACACCGTCCGAGGAAAAGCCAGACGGAATAAAATTCGCTATCGGTTTTTCCGAACACCCTGCCTTTTATGATAGACAGCTTAATGACCGTTTTACGGATTTGAGCTTTGCTCTGGGTAATAAGCTGCTTGGTATTCTGGACGAGAAACAGCACCGTGAGCGTGAGGGCGATAAAAATATAGGTTGGTATCACAAGACCGACTTTGATATTACGGTCACTATCGGCGGCGAGGACTTCCACTATGACGGGCGTTTTGATATTGGAGATGGCGAGGGCGACCTTATAGCTCATATCAAGAATTTTTATAACTATTGCCTGTCCCCCAACTGTCCGTTTATCTCTGAATGGAAACGGCAGGGCGAGGATTACTACCGTGAGCAGATGGAAAGCCTGCGTTGGGGCAAAGATGTGTTTATCCCGTATCTGGAGCAGAACACCGAGCTGACCCCAGAGGACGAAAAGCACCTTGCCGAGATTATGGCTACCGAAAGCGATTGGTACAGGAAAGCCGAGGAAGCAGAACAGCCGACTACGGCTGATGAGATGCTTGCTTATGCAGAAAAGGTTGCTGCGGAACAGGAAACCGAGCCGCCAGAGGAACGCTTTGAGGTAACAATGACCTCTGATGCGTTTCCAGACCCCGAAGATGCTTTTGCTATTTGGGATAATATCCGTGAGGAATACTACGCCGATGATTATGGCAAAGTGCTGACCTATCCTACCGAGGAAGCAGCACAGGAGGGTCTGTCAGCAGTCAAGAGAGCTGTTGCAGATAAGGAAGCCGAGGAATGGCTGTATGTGGAACGGGCAAAGCAAGGCATAGAGCCTGCCCCTGCACAGGATAACGCCGACCTAATTGGCACGGAAATCATGATAGACAACCGCAGATATATCATTGAG